>JAAYNN010000180.1 GCA_012520835.1 Dehalococcoidales bacterium | reverse complement strand
GCGACAGCACCACGCCGGTGCCGATGATTGCCAGCGTATCGTTCATCAGTATGGCTGAAAATATCCCGATGCCGAACAGGATAAAGAGTACCAGAGTATCGAGGTTCCTGGCGCGGTTGAAAAGCCTGTATGAAAGATTGGCAAGGTATCCGCTTTCTTCCATGGCCTGCCCGATGGTAAAAACGCCGAACAGGAAGAGCATGACATCTATATTGATGGATTGGAGTGCATCCAGCGGTGAAATCTGGAGACTGAGCAGTGCCGCTATCGCGCCGCCGAGCATGATTTGCCAGATTTGCAGCCTGATATTACCGACCTGCCGGACGGCTATCAGGACAAAGACGATTAACAGGATTACTATCGAAATCATTTGCTATATCATTGTATCTTTTCGTAACTATAATTAATTATACTCTAAACCTTTAAATACTCTAAACGTTATATGATATTATGAAGGTATTGATAAAACAGCATTTTCGAAATAGCATTTATCCAGAGGTGAGGCATGTTAACAGAAGCTCTTGACAGGGTATGGGAGAGGTCTGGAGGCAAGTGTGAATGTGCCAGGCCATCCCACAATCATTCCTATATCAGATGTACTAAAAAATTGATAAGACATATGCAGGATAAGCCGGCAGCAGGTGGCTGGAAACTGTATCAGCATTTCGCCTATGGCGGAAACGATCCCAGCGCTTATGCCGTTTATTGCTGGGGATGCTATCAAAAAATAGCCGGGGAATGACCTGTTTTGTCAGGATCAGCAAATCGTTTTTTGCCAGCTTTTTTACCAACTGGTTTCTTCGGTTCAGGCTCGGGCAATTCATTCTTCTCAATTGCTGCAACGACATATCAATGTTATACTTTTAAAAATACTATTCGGTTGTGGTGTCTCCGGACGGTATTTCAAAGATAATTATCTATTAACAAACACTATTCTCGAACAGAGCCCCTTTAAATACTTAAATTATAAAAACAGAGAGGAACAATTATTAATGATTAAAAGAATCGACGGACGCGGTTACGATGAATTAAGACCGGTAAAAATAACCCTGGGATATCAGAGCTTTGCCGAAGGCTCGGTACTTATAGAAATGGGTAAGACCAAGGTGATTTGTGCCGTCAGTGTTGAAGAAAAAGTCCCGCCGTTTTTAAAGGGCAGCGGCACTGGCTGGGTAACAGCTGAATACGCCATGCTGCCGCGTTCAACCAATATCAGGACGCAGCGCGAGTCATCGGCAGGCAAGATTTCGGGCAGGAGCCAGGAGATACAGAGGCTTATCGGGCGTTCGCTGCGCGGGATTGCCGAACTTTCTGAACTCGGCGAGCGGTCACTGCTTGTCGATTGCGATGTCTTGCAGGCGGATGGCGGTACGCGTACCGCAGCTATTACCGGTTCTTATGTGGCGCTGTATCATGCAATGCACACGCTGGCAAATATGGGTATTATCTCATCAATTCCCTTAAAATTCGGGGTTGCCGCAATCAGCGTCGGCGTTGTAAACAACAATATCCTGCTTGACCTGTGCTATGACGAAGACAGCAAGGCGCAGGCTGATTTCAACATCGTTATGACCAGCAAGGGAGAATTCGTCGAGGTGCAGGGAACGGCTGAAGGCAAACCCTATTCAAAATCCACCTTTGATTCGGTGTTGTCCCTGGCAGAGAAAGGCATCAAACAGCTCTTCGAGGTTCAGCAGGAGGCCATAGAAAAAATAAGGAAGCTGTAGTTTCTTTCCCCCGGGGTGGGTTTTTATCGCCCCACCCCAGATGTTGAGTTACGGCAAGCCGGAATGAAATCCCGATTTATCGGGACTTCATTCGTCCCTCACGAATTCAGTATGACAAACAAATTCATTATAAGTCTTCCCCCTTGGGGGCAGATTGATTCATCGGGAATGACGGATGAGGGTGGTTACTGAAGTTCCCTTATCCTCTTATCTGTCCGTTGCCGAAGATTATCCACTTATAAGAGGTCAGTTCTTTCAAGCCGATGGGTCCCCGGGCATGCATTTTCTGAGTGCTGATACCGAGCTCCGCTCCCATGCCGAACTGGCTGCCGTCGGTAAAGCGGGTGCTGGCATTGGCATAGACACAGGCGGCGTCCACTTCGTTCAGGAAGCGCATCGCCGAGTCGTAGTTTTCGGTAACGATGGCCTCTGAATGCCCCGAGCCGTATTTATCGATATGCTCCAGTGCCTCATCGAGCGATGATACTACTTTAACCGCGATTATAAGCGCCAGAAACTCCTTGCCCCAATCGTCATCAATAGCAGCAATCGGTTGTATATCCTTTCCGCAATTATTAAGTATGGCCAACGCCTTTTCATCGCAGCGGATTTCAACGGATGCTTTCCTCAATTCGGTTGCCGCTTCCGGCAGGTATCTTTCGGCGATATCGGCATGCACCAGCAGTGTATCCAGTGCATTGCAGACGGTAGGACGTTGCACCTTGGCGTTATAAACTATGCGAACTGCCTTTTCAATATCGGCTGCGGCATCGACATAGGTATGGCAAACACCGATACCTCCCGAAACAACCGGCATGATAGCATTGTCTCTTACGAATTTGATCAGCCCGGCTCCGCCGCGCGGAACGACCATATCGATATAGTCCGGCATTTTCAGCAGCTGGTTAACCAGCGAGCGGTCGGTATTTTCGATAATCTGGACAATGCCGTCAGGGAGTCCGGCCCTTTTTATAGCATCCTGTATTACTTTTGCCAGAGCCTTGTTAGAATGAATTGTTTCTTTCCCGCCTCTTAAAATACAGCCGTTACCCGATTTGATACACAGGCTGGCGATATCGACCGTAACGTTGGGGCGGCTCT
>JAAYNN010000025.1 GCA_012520835.1 Dehalococcoidales bacterium | reverse complement strand
TTGATGAAAAATGAGGATTTAATAAAAAAGTTGGAGAGCGCCCGGCTTCCGGAGGCCGAACTGCATACCCATCGAAGGCTCTTGAAAACGGCTTTATTGGAAAATTATGCATCCGCCTCGAATAAAACGGCGACAGCCGCAAAAAGAAGAAGGATACCCATTATGAGCATAATAACCGGTTTTTTCAGGTCGGATAGACCTGCTTGGCAAAAAGCAACGGTAAGTACATTTGCAGTTGTTTTGCTTTTAATAACTGCCCTGGCAATTAACATGTCCCCACTGGTAAGAGACTACGAAGCAATGGCTATGGAAGCAGCCCTGAACAACCCCGAAGTACAGCAGATAATCGAAGATGAAGAAATAGATACTGAAAATATTAAAATAGCAGCAGTATTCGATACCGAAAACGGCTTAAAGTATTATGTGCGCATAGGTGAAAAGAATATTGTTGCGGTCGAGCTTTCTAAATGGCTTTTAAATACTGAGATAGTAGAAGTACTAATAGAAACCACGCCTGTAACCGATACAAAAAAACAGGAGTTAATAGAAATAGCGTGCACTAATCCAGAAATTAAAGCCCTTTTTGAACAGGGTGCTTCCATATACATGTATTACTTCGATTATATACCTACTTATTTGGCTGGCGATAGCGTCTTAGATGTAGCGCATAAAGCTTCAGGGCAACCGCTCAGCATTAAAAACGCAGAACTAATATCTGACGATTGGGTTGAATTTACTGTCCGATTTTGGATAGAACTCGATGGTAATAGATATTACATTATGCTGGATATGATGGATAAATCCGTATTCAGTTTTGGGCTAACGTATATTTAATAGCATCATATTATACATAAATGGAATGATAGAGCTTCCAGTGGGCAAAGAGTCGGTTAATTTTTCAATATAATAACACTTAACTGTAAAAGGGGGGCTGACGAATCGTCAGCCCCCTTTTCATATCGTCGATTTATAAGACCGGTACTTATTCTCTACCTTCTCCGTCGTAAGCGGCAATGGCAACCACCTGGTCGTTTTCTTCCAACCTCATCAGGCGAACACCCTGCGTGCTTCTGCCCTGTATGGTGATACCCAGCCGCGGGTCTTCTTCCCTAACCGGAGTCAGCGTGATAATTCCGTTGGCGGAGATTATCATCACATTCTGGTCGTGGGTTACCGCACGGGCTGCCGCCACATCACCGGTCTTTTCGACTATCTTGAAAGTGATGACGCCGCTGCCGGCGCGATGCTGCAGCGGATAATCCTCGATGGGAGTCAGTTTGCCGTGCCCGCCCGAAGTAACCGTGAGCACAAAGGAGCCGGGTTGGGCTACGTCCATACTGACCACCCGGTCGCCTTCTCCCAGCTTGATGCCGCAAACACCGCCCGAAGCTCTCAAACTGGTTCTCAGTTCCGCAATCGGGAAGCGGATAGACTGTCCTTTCTGTGTTATTATCAGCACGTCATCCGTTTCCTGCCCCTGGCAAATGGCAATCAGGCTGTCGTCTTTATCTAAATCCATGGCAATCAGTCCGCTCGAGCGTACGGCAGCAAAACTGCTGACCGCCGTCTTTTTAACCTCTCCCTTAGCCGTGGCCATCAACAGGAAGCTGTCATCCTTAAACTCGCTGACGGCAATGACAGCGGTAACTTTTTCGCTCTGCGGAATCGGGAAGAGATTGACGACCGCCATTCCCTTGGAAATGCGTGACATATCCAGCGGTACCTCGTGGCACTTGGTGCAGAAAACCTTGCCCTTATCCGTAAAGAACAACAGTGTATCGTGCGTGTCGCCGATTACCAGGAACCTGACGGCATCGCTTTCACGCGTTACCATGCCGATGATTCCCTTGCCGCCGCGGTGCTGTAAAGTGAATGACTTGGAAGGCACTCGCTTAACGAAGCCGCGCTCGCTTAAAGTGACCACCATTCTCTGGTGCGGAATCAGGTCTTCCTCGCTGAAATCGAGCGCTTCCTGGATGCTGATCTCGGTCTGGCGCGGATTGCCCGACTTGGCTTTCAATTCACGCAGTTCATCCTTTACCAGTACCATTATCTTGCGCGGATTGTTAAGCAAATCCTCAAGATAAGAGATGGTCTTGAGTATCGCCTCATATTCTTCGAGTATCTTCTGCCGCTCGAGGCTGGCCAGCCTCCTCAACTGCATATCGAGGATAGCCTGTGCCTGAATCTGCGTCAGTTCGAACCTGGCCATCAGGTCCTTGCGGGCATCATCGGCCGATTTGGCCTGGCGGATGGTCTTGATGACTTCATCGATAAAGTCGAGTGCCTTTTTCAAACCTTCCAGGATATGCGCCCTGTCCTGCGCTCCCTTAAGCTCGAAACGGGTGCGGCGCGTCAGTACTTCCTGGCGGAAATCCAGAAAATATTGTAAAGCCTCTTTAAGGCTGATGACACGCGGCTGCCCGTCTACCAGCGCCAGCATATTCGCGAAAAACGAGGACTGCATGGCGGTGTATTTATAAAGTGAATTTAAAACATGCCGGGATTGCGCTTCTTTCTTGAGTTCGATTACTATGCGCAAACCGTCGCGGTCCGATTCATCGCGCAGGTCGCTGATGCCGGCAATCTTTTTATCCTTAACCAGTTCGGCAATTTTTTCCACCAGCGCCGCCTTGTTGGTCTGGTAAGGCAATTCGGTGACTATAATCTGCTGCCTGCCGGAGGTGGATTCTTCATAATAAGCCTTGGCGCGGACTATAATCTTGCCATGGCCGGTAGCATAGGCGCTGACAATGCCGTCTCTGCCCAAGATGATGCCGCCGGTGGGGAAATCGGGGCCTTTTACATACTTCATCAGCTCATCGACCCCGGCCTCGGGATTATCGATGAGATAGCTTAATGCATCGCAAACCTCGTTTAAATTATGGGGCGGTATATTGGTTGCCATGCCGACGGCGATGCCTGAACTGCCGTTTATTAAAAGATTGGGAAGCTTGCTTGGCAGAACTACCGGTTCCTGCAGGCTGTCGTCGAAGTTGGGCCTGAAGTCGACGGTATCTTTATCGAGATCGGCCAGCATCTGCTCGGCAATGGTTTCGAGGCGAACTTCGGTATAACGCATAGCTGCCGGCGGGTCGTTATCGACGCTGCCGAAGTTTCCCTGCCCGTCCACCAGCGTATGCCGCATGGAGAAGGGCTGCGCCATGCGCACCATGGCATCGTATACCGAGGAGTCGCCGTGGGGATGGTATTTACCCAGTACTTCACCGACGACACGGGCGCTTTTCCTGTGCGGGCTGGAATGGGAAAGCCCCAGGCCCTGCATAGCATAGAGAATACGGCGATGCACCGGCTTCAAGCCGTCACGGACATCGGGCAACGCCCTGGAAACTATGACGCTCATGGCGTAATCGAGATAAGACCTTTTTACCTCTTCAACTATTTTTATATCCCTGATATTACCTGCACTCATATTTTTTTAAACCTCCTGTTCGTCCTCTTCAATAAGCTCATCGTTTTCATCGCTGTCTTCCGCGATTTCTTCGGATAGCAGGTCCATATCCTCAGCGTTATCGGCGGTATATTCCATTTCAGACAGGGAATCATCATATTCCAGACGGCGCCTCAGTAATTTATCGCTGATATAAGGCCTGATGTTATTCGTGCCCTTGGATGGGAAAGAAAGCTGTCCGAACTGCGACGGGTGTTGATATGTTTCCCGGATAATTATTTCCAGCTTTTCATCGGAAGCGCTGATTACCGTTGCCGAATACCGGTTGCCTCCGTTCATCAGCCTTATAAGCCGCTGGCTGTGCCTCGGTTCGATTAACCCCAGGTATTCACCACGGGTGTTCTCGACTATGAGGTCCGAATCGGCTATTTTTAACAGCACCCGGTCGCCGGCATCTACCATAGCCAGCTCTTTTTTAGGCGCCAGATGAATCAGTTTTACGACACCGGCTTTGCCGGTTTCTTCGATAAAGACATTCGTCTCCACCTTCGAAGCGTTCTCTTCCGGTTTAGCTCCGGCCTCGATAAGCTGAGCGATGCGATGCAGGTTTTTCTCGGCAATGGTATTGTGAGGGTAGAGTTGCCTGGCACGCGTATATGCTTCGCTGGCAGCGGCATATTCCCCCAGCTCCATATAAGCACGGCCCAGCCGGTTAAAGGAATCCACATCATCGGGAAAACTTTCGATGATAGCTTTATTGGCCTCCACTGCTTCCCGCCAGTGGCCTTCCATGGCCAGGGCTATGGCATTTTTACTCTGCTGCCTCATTAACCTGGCCTGTTCTTCTTTTTCATACGACATGTTAAATATTTTATTCCATCCCTGAATTATTAACTTAATTTTATAAGCAGAATATTGTACCCCAGCCTGTCAAGTATCACAAATCGCAGTCTAACAATAATAAACCCATTTATCAAGTAATTATAAGTATTTTTGAAAAATTTTAGACATTATGCTTTAATCAGGCTGCTTTTTGCAAGTCGGACTGATTTGGGGTATCAATTGACGAATGGGTAGCCTCGGTTTAATTTCCATATCAGTAATAGCTTTAGGACTTTCGGCTGACTGCTTTGCCGTTGCTTTCAGCGGATGCATTACGATGAAGTCCGTCTCTAAAAAGCAGATTGTTATCGCCTCATTATCGTTCGGCATCTTTCAGGCGCTGATGCCGCTTCTAGGGTGGCTGGCGGGGCAGACGGTGGTCGACTATATTGCCGGTTTCGACCACTGGCTGGCTTTCGGGCTGCTGGCTTTTATCGGCGGCAAAATGGTCTGGGAATCCTTCCGCAATAAAGATGAGGACTGCAGGACCGATATTACGAAGTGGAGCACCCTTCTGACCCTGTCGGTTGCCACCAGCATCGATGCCCTGGCAGTAGGGCTGACCTTTGCTTTCCTCGAAGTAAACATCACTCTGGCCTGTGGAATTATCGGCTTAACCGCTTTCATAGTTTCGATACTGGGATTCGTACTCGGCAGAAAAGCCGGCAAAGTACTGGGAAAGCGCGCCGAACTTATCGGCGGGCTGATTTTGATTGCCATCGGATTGCGGATTTTACTGAGCCACCTGCTGCAGGTTTAATCCTCGCGGTATTCCACGGCGCTCTCCGGGGATTCCCACACCTTGACGCCCGATAATTTAACGGGAGAGTCTTCCAATTCGGCTTTCATCGCATCGTAAACGGTGCGGGCAATATTTTCCGATGAGGGATTGATTTTATCGAACGGCGGTGTTTCGTTCAGGTTGGTATGGTCGAAACGGGAGAGAACCCCCTTCAACATCCTCTTCAACTCGGAAAAATCGAAGGCCAGACCGATATCGTCAAGCTGTGATGACCTTGCTTTAACCATCACCCGGAAACGGTGGCCGTGCAGGTTTTCACATTTGCCCTTATACCCTCTCAGGGCATGGGCGGCATCGAAGTGCTGTTCCACAGATAACTTATACATTTCTCAGTCCTTTACTTGTTGACTCAACCTATTTTCGCCATAAATTCAGTCTATTCAATCAGGCGGAATCAAATTAACAAGCCGCTCATCATGAGCCTGTCCTGAGTATATCGAAGGAAGCCTGTCGAAGAAAGCGGTTGAATCAATATTCATAATTTTTGATTGATAAAAAACTACTGGCCGTTTATCTTCATTACTCCCTGAACGCCGCTCTTGAGTTCTTCCAGCATGGTGCTGATCGTTTTTTTGGTGACCGGGTGCACCAGGTTGGGAGCTATTTCCTCCAGCGGTACCAGTGCAAACGCCCGGTTCGGTAAAGAAGCATGCGGAATAGTCAACTGGGGGGTTTCGATGATTTCATCTCCATAAAACAGGATATCGATATCGATCGGGCGGGGAGCGTTGTGGGTGTTCGGCTGGCGCCCCATTTTACTTTCGATGGATTTTGCCAGCATCAGGATGTCCTCGGGCTTAAAGATTGTTTGTACCTGGCAAACCATGTTTAAAAAGCGCGGCTGCTCGCGGTTCTCCATCGCATCGGTATCGTATATAGAGGATTTTGCCGTTATGCGCAGCCTCTGGGAAAGATACTCTATTGCTTTATCCAGGTTGTCTTTGCGGTCACCCATGTTGGAACCCAGCCCCAGATATACGGTTGTATATTTCATCACTGCCATTTGTTTGTTATTCCTTTCCCCTTATTATAGCATCGCTCATACGGCAAACCCGCAGCATCTGTTCGACATCGTGTACCCTGACAATATCGGCCCCGTTGGCAATACCGATAGCTACTGTTGCCGCCGTTCCTTCCATTCTCTGGTTTTCGGATAAATCCAGCACCCGGCCTATAAACGACTTGCGCGAAGTACCGAGCAGAATCGGCTTGCAAAGGGATTTCAATTCGCAAAGCCGCCTGATGATTTCCAGGTTCTGCTCGACTGTTTTACCGAAACCGACACCCGGGTCGATTATAATATTTTGCGGTATGACTCCGCTATTTTCCGCCAGTCTGATTTTATCCTCCAGGTCGGAAATAATTGCCGGCATTATATCCCGGCAGGACTTTTCCCGCTGGTTGCTGGTAATAATTAAGGGTATTTTTGCCGCAGCCGCAATCTCTGCCAGCTTTGGAATCCCACAGACGTCGTTTATCATGGCGGCACCCGCTTTAACGGCAGAGTGTGCAACAGACTCTTTATAAGTATCTATGCTTATCGGTATAGATGTGCGGCGGGACAGCTCTTCTATTACCGGCACCACCCTGGCAGTTTCTTCTTCTTCGGAGATCGGCTGCGAGTCCGGCCTGGTGGATTCACCGCCGATATCGATGATATCGGCGCCCAGTTCTATAAAATGCATTGCCTGAGAAACAGCGGCAGCGGGGTTATCCAGCCCGTCGCCCGAAAATGAATCGGGGCTGACATTGACGATACCCATCAGATATGTGCGTTCTCCCCAGTTGAAAACAGTATCTTTGCAGCGGGTGGCAGGTACAGGTAGATATTCTCTGTGCATTCGCATATTCTCCTCAATCATTTTCAAAAGGACCCGTTTTTATATTATATCGGTTTATTAACAGTTAGCAAGTACCGGAAACAGATGGCATCGTTTGTTTCTCATCGACCAATGGTTATTGAAAACAAAAACCGCTTTTGATATACTTATTCAGGTGCCCCCATCGTCTAGAGGCCCAGGACGTCAGCCTTTCACGCTGGTAACAGCGGTTCGAATCCGCTTGGGGGTACCAAATCCCTCCTTTTTATTTCTTAACAGACAATTCCCTGCTGTGAATTTCAAGAAATTTTCTAAAAATACCCCTGTAAACCCTTAAAACCTATTGATTAGTTGC
>JAAYNN010000024.1 GCA_012520835.1 Dehalococcoidales bacterium | reverse complement strand
TCAGGAAATTTATTGAGAACGTCAATAAGAAAGACACCAAGCGCAACGGCAAGAAAATCGAGTTTTCTTTTGCCAACCGCAAGAGATAATAATCTCCTGTAAAGCAAATCCCGCATAATTCCACTGACAGTCCGTTTAACCCAATATGGACTCAGTGGAATATTTTTATACCCCAATTATCTAAAAATCGAAGCGGCACCTATCAATCACCGTACATATGATTAACAGGAACCGCTTTTTAATTTTTCGTATTCAGATTTCCCCGCAAAGGGGCGTTATTTTTCGACCGGTATTACAATGCGGGTCACAAGGTTTTTTTCGGGAACATCCCCGGGGGAATTGAAATAGTATTCGTAGTAAAGGCCCTTCGGAGTACAGCCGTTCTCCCCTATCCAATCGAAAAGTTTTTGATAGACCGGCTTTAAATCGGTATAGGGGCCTTCATGCATATAAACAACGGCATCGCCGGAAGCGGTTTCCCCTGCTTTAATATCATCCCTGCCGGGCAAATTCCCTGATACGGGAACACCCAGTTCGATATCAAGGCTCTGGGCATCCTGCCTGTGATAGGCAGCAAACGGAGCACCGACCGGGCTTTCTCCCAACTCCGCCATGTAATCGGCAATTCTGCGATAGCTATCGTTAATCAGGGCAGGCAAATCTTCGATGGTGGTTGCCACCCTTACGGATAGCACCGGTTTTGCTTCCATGCTCGTCAGTTCAATTTTCGATTCCACTAACATTTCCTCCAGTAAAGTAATTTTTGGATAGTTAAATTTCAAAAATGAAAGGATGCCCCTTGCGCTCGAAATCAGGGACATAGTAATCCGCGGCTTCCAGCTGCTGCACCCAGCCGTTCTCCATTCCGAGTTCAACCACCAGATTGAATACTTCATCGAATTCCGCCTGTGAGATGCTCCTGGCAAGCTGTGGCATCTCCAGGGCATGGTACATCGGGTTATACTGGGACATGACACTGATAGTTACTTCCCGCGATAGTTCTTCTGCCAGCCATTTTAAGACTTCCCGGCTGCCGGATAGCCTTTCGGGCAGGATAAGGTGGCGTACAATCAGCCCCCGCTGTGCTATGCCGTTATCATCGATGACCAGATTTCCCACCTGCCGATACATTTCCCTGATGGCAGCCCTAGCTGCCTCGACATAATTGGCAGCGTCGGATAATCCTTTGGCATGTTTATTATCGGAATACTTGAAATCGGGCAGATAGATGTCAACGACGCCATCCAGCTCCTTCAGAGTTTCAAGGCTATCATAGCCGTTGGTGTTGTAAACCAGAGGGATATTCAGCCCCTGCGGCACTGCTTCCAGCAGGGCTTCAATTATCTGCGGCACGAAATGCGATGGAGAAACCATGTTGATATTATGGCAGCCCAGTTCGTTCTGCAGGTGAAGCATGTGCTCTGCCAGTTGATGACATGTGATTTCATTCGCTTTCTGCACAGTCCAGTTCTGGCTGATCTGGTGGTTCTGGCAATAGACACAGCGCAGATTACAGTTAGCAAAAAAGATGGTGACAGAACCCTTTTTGCCGGAGAGAACCGGCTCCTCGCCGTGATGGTCGCAGTAAGAGGAAACAATAGGCAGTGCCCCGGAATTGCAGTATCCCATTTCACCGCCGAGGCGATTAACCCCGCATTTTCGCGGGCAGATATCGCAGTCAGCCAGCCGCTTTTTAAGCCGCTCGGCGCGCTTTGCCATTTCGCCCGATTCATAAAGGGAAATATATACGGGAATCATGAAAATACCCTTATAATAGTTCTATTCGATTATGGCGCCTGAAGGACAGGATTTTCGAGTTAAATACAATTAATGCCATTAACGAATAGTATATTCGATAGATTTAAAACCGGTTTCTCTCAACCACCGTTGTCATTTCGTTTTCAATAGTTTCCCGATACATCGGACACAGGACGATTAAAACTGGAATCAAGAAAGCCGTTCGTGTCCTTCGTCTGTCTCATGATGCGCACATATTATCAAAGCCTCTCGTGGTTAAATTAGAGCCGTTCGTGGTGAGCCTGTCGAACCATAACGGCGACGATTAGCAAGTATGTTTTCTCCCGTTCATTTGACCCTTTCCCGACAGGTCGGGATCGAACCATAACGGCATCAATATATGCTTTTTAGACATCATGATTTACAGAAACCTGCAATGAACGGTTTTTATTTTTAATGTTAAATTAACTATTCCCCGCCGCTCTTGTCCTGCGCTCCGTCCAGTTTTACCAGCGCTTCCCTGATTCTTTTCATACAGCGCTCTTTTCCGATGACCGCCATGGTCTGAAAAAGCGGCGGCGCCACTTCCCTGCCACTGGTTGCCGAGCGCAGCGTACCGAACAATTGCCCTGTCTTAACCGCCAGTGCCTCGGCCATCGGCCTCAGGACTGCCTCCAGGTTTTCTTCGGTAAACTCGGGCAGTTCATCGAGTTCCTTCAAAGCGGTTTCAAGTATTATCCTGGTAGTTTCGCGGGTGGTCTTCTTGGCAACCAGTATATTGGCATCGTATTCCAGTTTATCCGTAAAAAAGAATTCCGTCAGTTCAGATATTTCATTCAGCTTCTTGACTCTTTCCTGTACCAATGGGGCAATCTTTTTAACGTATTCCAGAGATACAGGCCTTTTTACTTCCTGAGGCAGGTCTCTTTCCAGAAACGGGATGACACGCTGCGAAAAATCTTCCACTTTAAGGTCGCGGATATATACCCCGTTCATCCAGTCCAGCTTTTCGACATTGAAGATGGCGCCGGTGGAGTTTACACGACCCAGGGTAAAATTCTTGATAATTTCCTTGACGGTCATCAATTCGGTTTTACCGTCCAGCGACCAGCCCAGAAGCGACAGAAAATTCACCATGGCTTCAGGCAGATAGCCCTGTTCTTTATATTCGATGATGGAAACCGAGCCGTGCCGCTTGCTGAGCTTCGACCTGTCGGTGCCTAAAAGCATCGGCAGATGGGCAAATTCGGGCGGTTTATATCCCATGGCTTTATACATCATCAGGTGGCGCGGAGTGCTCGAAAGCCATTCCTCCGCCCGCAGCACATGAGTTATCCCCATATCGTGGTCATCGACGATGCTGGCCAGGTGATAGGTCGGAAATCCGTCGGATTTTATAATGACGAAATCATCTATGGTGGAGTTTTCAAAGCTGACATCGCCGCGTATGATATCGCGAAAGGCAGTTTTACCCGAAAGCGGCGTGCGGAAACGCACTACCCGTTTCATCCCCGACAACCATTTCAGAGTGCTTTCAGGAACAGACATATCGCGGCAACGCCGGTCGTAGCCCGGAGGCTGCTTGTTTTTCATTTGCTCGTCGCGCATCTTGTCAAGGCGTTCCGGGGTGCAGTAGCAGTAATAGGCATCGCCCTGTTCGATTAATTTTTTAGCAGTGGCCTTGTATCTATCCAGGCGCTGTGATTGTACATACGGCCCGTAATTGCCGCCGACCTCGGGACCTTCATCCCAGTCTATTCCCAGCCAGCGCAGCCCGTCCAGTATGGCCTCTACTGCGCCCTCTACCGTGCGGGCAACATCGGTATCCTCGATACGCACGAGGAAGCTGCCGCCGTGGTGACGGGCAAAAAGCCAGTTGAATAAAGCTGTCCTGATATTCCCTACATGGGGGTAGCCGGTGGGGCTGGGGGCATAACGTACTCTGATTTTATCACTCATTACTTATTCTCACATAAAAGGAATTGTTAATTGTCGATTATATTCTTTTATTCTCTTTTCCGCTATAGAGATATAATTTTCATCAATATCATATCCTACATAATGTCTACCTGCTTTTATAGCTGCTATAAAGGTAGAACCACTGCCACAAAACGGATCGAGAATTATTTCATCCTTAAAGGTATATAATTGTATCAATCTATAAGGTAATTCTATTGGGAATGGTGCGGGATGTCCAATTTTACGTGCGGATTCCGCTGAAAATGTCCATACACTTTTTGTATACTCTAAAAATTGCTCTTTATTAATTGTACTTTCCCGCCCTGCAACTCGTTTTCTGCTAAATGTATCCTTACAAAAAACAAGAATATACTCATGTATATCTCTCAGTATAGGATTAGTAGGAGATAACCATGACCCCCAAGCAGTGGATGGACTTGAACCTGAAGCTTTATTCCAGATAATCTCTCCTCTCATAAGAAATCCTAGCGCCTGCATATCCTCAATGATATAGGAATGAAGTGGTATGTATGGTTTTCTACCGAGATTTGCTATATTAATACATACTCTGCCACCAGGAACTAATACACGATAAACATTGCTCCACACATTTTTTAATAATTGCCTGTATTGTTCAAGCGATAAATCTTCATCATATTCCTTACCTACGTTATATGGAGGTGATGTAACCATAAGATGAACACTATTATCTGGGAGTTCAACCATATGTTCGCTTGATTTACACAATAACCTATCTAAATAACATGGGGGAATGGTATTTTCGGTATATTCTACGTCCCCGCCAGTAGGTAGGTGTTCATATAGTTTACTGGCATAGAACGAGGATGAATCATGATTTATCCTTCCCGGTGAACCAAAGGCACTTGTTTTTGTTCCCCTTTTTTCTGTACTAGAACATATGTCTCTCATTCTTCACTCCAATAGTCAATCCATCTCTTATACGGTGAATAATTGATATCCTGCTTAATCCATTCAATTTTTATTTCTCTTGTTTCTTTATCTGTTGTTAATTTAGATAACGCCTCATTAGTAAATTCAGCACCCCTTGGATTAGTCCCTTGCTTGGGTAGTTTAATATACCCTTCACTTCCTAATTCCTTAAAAACTCTGATCTGGCTTTCCAAAGGTATATAATAAAAACTACCTATTTTATTCCAATCAATTTGTACTAATAATATATCACAGCAAGGAAAATAATGTTCTAAAAATTCTTGCGCCTTCTGGACATCAACCGTCCAGACCAGCTTCACACCACTCAATTTCGTACAAGTTATAGTTTTTATCGAGATTGGTTTACCAAACAATTTAACATCAACTTCTGGTTCGGTTATTGGAATATCTGTTTCAACATTATCTTCGCCATATTTATAAAGTAATAAGGAGACAATTATTTTTTCACGAAGAGAACCAACCTCCATCCCTATTTTCCCAGCTCTAGAACTATCCAACTCAGCTAAATGATAAAGATATGGTAATCGTTTTTGTATTTTCTCTACCATTTTATTGTCTGTAAACAAATCTATAATATAATTATTCAAAGCATGCTCCCTAATATATTTTCCAATTATTATGCCTTGGCTCCGGTCGGGTTCGGATCGGTGACTTTTATTTTTGGCTGCGGCAGAATTACCACAAAGGTTCCGGCAATTTTATCATGAAATCCCTGTTTTTGCTTATCGAAGGCAATCCAGATAAAACCGAAAAACAGCACTACCGCCGATACAATGTAACCGAGATACCTCAAGAATGCAATTCCGATACTTATATTGGAGCCGTCGGGGCAAATCACCTTGATATTCATCACCATTTTACCCAGGGTTTGCCCGCGCCAGACCCAGAATATCACAAAATAACTGACCACTATTATCAGGGTCAATAGATTACAAAATATAAACCGGGGCAGAATCAGCCAGTTGTAAATATCACTTATTATATCGGGATTCCATATCCGGATAAACCCCAGCTGCCGGAAAGGCATGCAAACGGAGGTAATAAGCGCTAAAACCGCCGCATCGATGACAAAAGCAGCAAACCTGCGCCAGAAACCGGCGAATTCCAGTACAATGCCGCCAGATTCTTCCTGCTCTTTCTGCATTATATACCCCGCTAAAAATACTGTCTATATTCTAACATCACGGGAAACAACAATCTAGATATAAGCAAGGACGACTTAAGCGATCTGTTCCAGAGCCTGTTTCAAATCCGGCGGCAATTCGGATTGAAAGGCAACGGTTTCCCCCGTTGATGGAAGGATAAACTCAATGCGATGGGCATGCAGGAACTGTCGCGATAGAAAAGGCGCTTTCACGCCATACGTTATGTCACCTGCGACCGGGAAACCGATGGCCGCCAGGTGGACTCTAATCTGGTGGGTGCGCCCCGTCTCCAGCGTTACTTCCAGCAACGTATAGCCATCCTGATAGTATTTTAAGACGCGGTAGCGCGTGCGCGCTTCCTTGCCGTTCTCCGTTATCGCCATTCTTTTGCGATTCCCCCTGTCCCTGCCAAGGCTGGCTTCTATAAGACCGCTTTCCGGTTTTAAATATCCTTTTACCAGCGTCAGGTAGATTTTGGTCACCGAGCGCGATTTAAACTGCCCGGAAAGATTTGCCAGCGCCTCACGGTTCTTGGCGACCACTACCAAACCCGATGTATCCTTATCCAGCCTGTGAACGATACCCGGCCTCAGGCGTTCTCCGCCGCTTTCGGCTAACTGCGGGAAATGCGATAAAACCGCATTAACCAGGGTATGCTCAGGGTGCCCGGGTGCCGGATGCACGGTAAGGCCGGCCGGTTTATCGATAACCAGCAGGTCATCGTCTTCATAAAGGATTTCGAGCGGAATCGGCTCCGCTTTAAGAGCGGTAGTATCGATTTGGGGAATGCTGATAATAATGCGGTCGCCGGCAGAAAGCTTGAAACCGGCTTTTTCCGGGCGGTTATTGACAGTGACTTTATTATCATCTATCAGTTTCTGAATAAAACTGCGCGAAACCGAGGAGAGTTTCGAAGCTATATATTTATCCAGCCGCTCCCCTGCCCCTTCAACCATCAGCTCATGGATTTCTTCAACCATAAATTTGAATCGTCAGTCTCTGGCCAGCCTGATATAGGTAATAGCCAGAAGCACCGCCCCTACCGTAATTGCGGAATCGGCTACATTAAAGGTGGCAAAGAAATCCACGTCGATAAAATCAATCACGTAGCCGTAGCTCAATCGGTCGATAAGATTACCGACAGTCCCGCCCATAATCAGCCCCAGCGAAAGCCTAGCCCACGGGCTTCTTAAAAAATCGAATCTGGTGGACATGTAGAAGACGATAAAAAGCAGCAATATTATTCCGATTATCGAGAATATAGATAACAGATGGGTATGTTCACGGAAGATGCTGAAAGCGGCGCCGGTGTTTTGCACATAGGTCCAGTGAAAAAGGCCCGACTCGGGGATAGACTGCCCGAGCGTCATGTTTGTCTTAACAATATACTTCGTTAACTGGTCTAAAGCTATTACAGGCAAGGCAACCCCCAAAAAGAGCGCCCCCCTCCTGTAGAATTCCGCAAATAAGTTGGCTGCTTTACCCATTCCTGGCTTTACTAGCATTACACTCCATGCAATACAATGCCTGTGGTAAAGCTTCCAATCTTTCAGGATTTATCGATTTGCCGCAGTTCTCGCAGATGCCATAGGTTCCATTATCGAATTTTTCCAGCGCCCTCTCTACTTCCGCCAATTGTTCACTGGTACGTTTTTCCAGCGCTATGCGGTTCTCCAGATCGGCAGTCTCGGCAGCCTCCTCTTCTCTCTTCCCGAAAGGACTACCCTCACGCCTGTCCCTAGTCGGACGGCTGGCTTTCAATTGTTCGAGCTGGTCTTCCAGCTTTTTACGGTCATTCTCCAGACGAAGCTTTATCAGTTTATAATTTATATTTTTCACCTGTCCGTCCCTCGCATAATTAGGTACTATCAAGCTGCTTCAGGTTGACACCTGCAGCATTGCGTATATGCCAGTCTGCTTACCGTTTATGGGAATACCGAAAAAATAAGCATTACAACCCGGGTACAAAGACATACCCGTGGTCAGCCGTTATCTCGCCGTTAGTTGAATACATTCCCGAAGGGGCAGAGGATATCATAAAACTATATGTGATACAATATCCGGCTTTTCATCCCAATTAAGTGTAACCTATTTATACCAGTTAATCAATATCCCTGCCAATTAATTTAAGTATTTGAAGAAAATACTATTGACAGGCTTAAAATCGTCTGTTAAGATATGTAACTGAAAATATTTTCAATTATATGCCTGCAGAATAATGGGAACAAATGGCAATGAAATTCAATGAGGATAAAATTAAATCGGTATTAAGGCAGAACGGATACAAGGCTACCCCGCAAAGACTGACTATTATTAAAGAATTTGCTAAAAGCGACCGTTTTTTAACACCGGCAGACCTCTATGACAGTCTGAAAAACAATCACCCCGATATCGGTATGGTAACAGTATACCGCGTGCTGGATTTGCTGGACAGGCTGGGACTGGTATGCAAGGTTCATGCCGGCGGAGACTGCCAAAAGTATAAAATAAACACGGCGGAACATCACCATCACCTGCTCTGTTCCCATTGCGGAATGGTTATCAATTTCCCCTGTGACGAACCCAACCTGGAAGAACTGATGGAAAAAATAACTGACGAAACCGGTTTTAATATCAAAACACATATTCTTGAATTTGTGGGATTATGCCCCCGCTGCAATGAACAGAGCAGGGAAATTAATCCTGAAAGTTGATAGCTATTCATAATAAACGCGCTAAAAATGGAAACGGTTGTCGACGCTGTTCGGGGAGGGATATTAAATTTGAAAACAAATAATTTAATAACCAGGAGATCCTTTTTAGCCGGAACATGTGCCGTATTGCTTGCCGGATTGCTGGGTGGTTGCAAATCCAATACGGTGACTGAAACCCTGACGCAGACCAGCACTGTAACGCAAAAGGAAACAGGCGGCACACTAAAAATAATTGCTTCGATTACCACAGTCGGAGATTTTGTGCGGCAGATCGGCGGCAATAAAGTAGATGTTGCCATTATGGTTCCGCCCGGCTACGAACCGCATACTTACGAACCGACTACCGGCCAGATGGTAACAGTCAGCAATGCCGCCGCTTATATTAAAGCGGGCTCAGGCATCGAATTCGAGACAGCATGGATGGACGACATCCTGGCATTGAATAGCAAAATGGCGGTTATTGATTGTGCTGTCGGCGTAGAAATAATCGATGAAGACCCGCATATCTGGAATTCCCCGCTAAATGCCCAACAAATGTGTTTGAATATATACAATGGATTGATTGCCGTAGATCCGCAAAATTCGGACTATTATCTTGCCAACTATGAAGCCTATATCGAAGAACTGGAAGACCTCAGAAATTATATAAGCGGGCTTTTCGAAGGCTACCAGAATCGTAATTTCCTGATTTATCATCCGGCTTTCGGGTATTTTGCCGCTGAATACAACCTTATTCAGCTATCCATTGAGGAGGAAGGAAAAGAAACGACCGCACATAAGATACAGGAATGCATCGATGCTGCCAGAGCAAACAATTTGAACTATATCTTCGCATCCCCCTACGAGACCAGCGCCTACGCCCAGTCAATTGCAGATGAAATACATGGTAGTGTATTATATCTTGACCCGTTGCCTTCACTATATATAGCAAATATAAAGAGCGTAGCCGCATCTATAGCCCTGGAATTAGAATAAATTATGGAAAAAGAACTGGAAGTAGTTAAACTGAAGGATGTCTGGGCATACTATAACGGTACTCCGGTGCTTCAAGATATCAACTTAGCCATATGCGAAAGGGATTTCCTGGGTATTATCGGACCTAACGGCGGTGGGAAAACCACTCTTTTAAAGATTATACTGGGTCTTTTAAAACCGCGGCGCGGTTGCGTTACCGTGCTGGGGAAAGACCCTCGCGAAAGCCGCTCTCAAATAGGATATGTTCCCCAAAAATCCTTTTTCGACAAGAATTTCCCCATCAATGTCTGGCAGATAACCCTGATGGGACTTTATAGCCAAACCGGGCTTTTCCGGCGCTATTCCCGCGAAGATGAAAAGAAAGCTGAAGAAGCCCTCGAAAGAGTCAGCATGCTGGAATATAAAAACCGCCAGATCGGCGAGCTTTCCGGCGGGCAGCAGAAAAGAGCCTTTATTGCGCGAGCAATAGCATCCGACCCAAAGCTGCTGCTTCTGGACGAACCGATGGAGAGTGTCGACCCCAAAGTACAGGGGGAGCTTTACGGCCTGCTCAAAGAATTCCAGAAAGAGATGGCGATTGTGCTGGTTTCCCACGATGTGACCGCTGTTTCTATTTATGTCGATGAAATCGCCTGCCTGAATCGAACACTTGTTTATCACGGGCCGAAAGAGATTTCGGACGAAGTGCTTGAAGGCACCTACCAGTGCCCGATTCACCTTATTGCTCACGGCTCTATTCCCCACCGCGTATTAAAGGAGCACCAGTAGTGTTTGATATATTCGGATACCACTTTATGCAGAATGCCATGCTGGCCGGTTTGCTGGCTTCTATTGCCTGCGGCATCATCGGCACCTACGTGGTTTCCAAAAAAATCGTTTTTATCAGCGGCGGTATCGCCCATGCTTCTTTCGGCGGCATCGGTCTGGGGTATTTTCTCGGTATCAGCCCTGTTTTAGGCGCTACCGGTTTCGGACTGTTATCAGCCATAGCCATGGGGCTGACCACCCGCAGAACAAAGCTCCCGGAAGATACCGTTATAGGCATCCTGTGGGCTACCGGCATGGCACTGGGAGCAATCTTTATCAGCCTTACCCCCGGATATACCAGCAGTTTATTCAGCTACCTGTTCGGCAATATTCTAACCGTTCCGGATTCCGAACTGTTGCTGATATTTATTCTTGATGTCGTCATTCTTGGCGTAGTCGTCCTGCTTTACAAGGAATTTCTGGCTGTGTCCTTCGACGAAGAATACAGCACCGTTACCGGCATGCCGACGGAAAAGATTTATCTCACCATGCTCTGCCTGATAGCACTGACAATCGTAGTTATGATTCGCGTGGTCGGCATTATACTGGTCATTGCCCTGCTCACCATACCTGCTTCGCTGGCGCGCCAGTTCACCCATGATATGAAAAAGATGATGGCGCTTTCCGTTTTGTTCAGTGCCATTTTCACATTTACAGGGCTGCTGCTTTCCTACTGGCTCGATATGGCATCGGGTGCTACCATCATCGTTGCCGGCGTCGTGATATTCGCGTTGGTGACTGCCGTTCGCAAACTGCTCTCCTCCAGAGGGTTGCCTTCCAAAAAGATGTAGCCTATAATCAGTAAAACATTGTCCGGGGGTGGATTATATTGAACCTTTCCGTTCAGCTGGCGCCTGAAAACAAGCGCGGACTATTGCTCTCCAATCCGGTCATGACGGCTTCCGGCACCTTCGGTTACGGAGACGAGTACGGCAGCCTGATTGACATTCAAAAACTGGGCGCTATTATCTGCAAGGGTACGACCCTCGAACCCAGAGACGGCAATCTTCAACCGCGTGTCTGCGAAACCGGCGGCGGCATGCTGAATGCCATCGGCCTGCAGAATATCGGTGTTGAGGCTTTAATAAAAGAAAAAGCCCCCCAATGGGAAAAATGGCATGTGCCGGTAATCGTAAATATTGCCGGAAGGAACATTGAAGACTATGCCAAACTGGCTGCCATACTGGATGGTGTAGCCGGCGTAAGCGGACTGGAAGTAAATATCAGCTGCCCCAACGTTAAAGCCGGCGGTGTCGAGTTCGGCAACAATCCCGCTTCAGCCTCCGCCGTTACTTTAAGCGTACGTAAAGCCACCACCCTGCCCGTCATAGTGAAGCTAACGCCTAACGTCGGTGACATCAAGTCCATCGCCCTGGCAGTCGAGGAGGCCGGAGCGGATGCCGTGTCTCTCATCAATACCCTGAGAGGAATGGTGATAGATATCAATAAAAAGAAACCGCTTTTGGGCAACGTTACCGGCGGCCTTTCGGGCCCGGCGGTAAAACCGGTGGCGCTTTCGATGGTATACGAGACAGCCGGAGTTGTTAAGATCCCGGTTATCGGCTGCGGCGGAATCGCTACCGGCAGGGATGCCATCGAATTTTTAATGGCGGGAGCCACTGCCGTGCAGGTGGGAACGGCTACTTTTGTCAATCCGCATGCCCCGCTCGATGTAATAGATGGTATAAAAGACTTTATGAGCAAAAAGGGGATCGACAACATCAGCAAGCTGATCGGAAGCGCCCGATAAACATGTAATTGCACCCGGATGGCTTAATGTCTTTAAAATATTTATTCAATCCGGGGGGTGCTGGTAGGACTGTTTATCGGGCACACAAAGAAAACCTGCTAGCACTCAATCAGTTTTTGACCGGCCAGATATGCCCTGTCCAGAGCGCCCGGTTCCAGGCTGATATCTCCGGCCTTGTCTATTCCTGAAAATACCAGTTCCCCGGTGTATTCTATATCCAGGCTGATAAAGAGCGCTTTTACCGTAGCGATAGCCGGCTGAAAGAGATTCGGCAAACTTTGCCCCCCGACCGAAACAAACAACCCTTTGCGCACCCTGTCACTACCGAGCGGAGGGATATGCAACTTGTATTTCTTTGCCCAGAGCGACTGGCAGCGGTCTACCACGGCCTTGGTTTGAGCTGTCAGCCCCATAAAATACAGCGGGGAAGCCAGCACGATTCTATCTGCCAGCATCAGTTCTTCGTATATATCCTGCATATCGTCGTTTATTTTACAGATTCCGGCTGTAAAACAGGCATCGCAGTTCTCGCAGGGAGAGATGTTCAACTGGCTGAGAACAATGTTTTTTACTTCTGCCCCGTTACTGGAAGCGCCGCGTAATACCTCAGCCAATAGTTTATCGGTGTTGCCGTTGCGGCGCGGACTGCCGGCTAAGCCCAGTACCCTCATTATAAATCCCCCATGATAGATTCGAGGATGATTTTCTCACGGGCTTCCATTATATTGGCCTCGTCGTCTTCGATGTGGTCATAACCCAGAAGGTGCAAGACGCCGTGGATGGCAAGAATGGCTGCCTCTCTTTTTACGGAGTGATTGTGTTCCTGCGCCTGTATGACAGCCTGCGGAAAGCTGATAATCACTTCCCCGAGCTGCTTGATGCCGTCCGGCGGTGAGATGAAAGAGCAATCCTCTCCGTCTTCCGGCGAGAGTTCATCCTGCATGGCAAAGGAGAGCACATCGGTCGGCTTGTCGATTTTACGGTAATCTCTATTGAGCTGTTGGATTCGCTCCTGCCCGGTGATAAGCAAGCCCATTTCGATGTTATCGCCGACATTCTCTGCCTTAAGCACAGCCTCGATTATCTCACGCAGCCATTTCTCGTCGAGGCTATCCTCAAAACCCTCATCGAAAAGGATATCTATTTCCATAGTGCTCATCATA
>JAAYNN010000179.1 GCA_012520835.1 Dehalococcoidales bacterium | reverse complement strand
TGTTCGGTCAGCCTTTTCTGCAGGTCTTTCAGCATCAGGTCGACCACCTTATTAAGGTTCTCTTTACTCAGTTCATGGAAGACGATAATCTCATCGATACGATTAAGAAATTCAGGACGGAAGGTCTTTTTGACCTCGTTCATGACCTTGTCTTTCATCAACTGGTAGCTGTTATTATCGCTTTTCTCGGTGTTCTTCTGTACGGCAAATCCGATAGCTGATCCGCGTTTAATCAGCTCTACTCCTGCATTGGAGGTCATGATTATCACCGTATTCTTGAAATCGACTGTTCTGCCATGCCCGTCGGTCAACCTGCCGTCATCTAAAACCTGCAGCAGGCTGTTGAATACCTCAGGATGTGCTTTTTCGATTTCATCCAGCAATATTACACGATAGGGGCGCCTCCTGACAAGTTCGGTCAGCTGCCCGCCTTCATCGAATCCGATATATCCCGGGGGAGCTCCGATTAAGCGCGACACGGTGTGCTTTTCCTGATATTCGGACATATCCAATCGCACCATGGCGTTTTCATCGCCGAAAAGGAACCAGGCCAGCGACTTTGCCAGCTCTGTTTTCCCCACTCCTGTCGGGCCTAAGAACATAAAGCTGCCAATCGGGCGGCGCGGGTTTTTCAGGCCGGCGCGGCTGCGGCGTACCGCTTCCGAAATGGCGGTTACCGCTTCCTCCTGGTTGACCAGCCTTTCATGCAGGCGTTCCTCCATGTGTATCAGCTTCTCCGCTTCACCCTCGAGCATATGGGATACCGGTATGCCTGTCCAGTTGGCCACTAGGTTGGCGATATCCGTTTCGCCGACCACTTCACCGATATTGTGCTTCTTCAGCCAGTCGCTCTTGGCGGCAATGTATTCCGCATCCAGCCTCAGTCTTTCTGCTTTCAGTTGCGCTGCTTTTTCGTAGTCCTGCCGCTGTGAAGCCGCTTCTTCCTCGTCGGTTATTTCGTTAAGCCTCTTTTCCAACGCTTTAACCTCCGGGGGTGCGCTTTCGGTCTCCAGTTTCAGCTTGGCGGCGGCCTCGTCTATCAGGTCAATAGCTTTATCAGGCATATGCCGGTCGGCAATATAGCGCTGGCTGAGGCGCACTGCCGCCTCCAGCGCCTCATCGCTGATTTTAATCTTGTGATGGGCTTCATATCTGGGGCGCAGTCCGCGCAGAATTTCCAGCGTAGCTTCGGCGTCCGGTTCTTCCACGTACACCGGCTGCAGCCGTCTCTCCAGCGCCTTATCCTTTTCGATAAATTTGCGGTATTCGTCCATAGTGGTAGCACCGATGCACTGCAGTTCACCGTGCGCCAGCGCCGGCTTCAGCATATTGCTGGCATCCAGCGAGCCTTCGGTAGCCCCCGCCCCCACAACGGTGTGTATTTCGTCTATAAAGAGGATAATTTCGCCCTGCGCATCGCGCACCTCGTCCATGACCGCCTTCAGCCTCTCCTCGAACTCGCCGCGGAACTTGCTGCCGGCCACCAGCGAGCCCATATCCAGCGAAATCACCTTGCGGTTTCTGAGGGATGTGGGAACATCGTCTGCCGCAATCTTTAAAGCAACGCCTTCGGCGATGGCGGTCTTGCCGACGCCGGCTTCTCCCACGATGACCGGGTTGTTCTTGGTGCGGCGTGTCAGGATTTGCATGACGCGCTTGATTTCACCGTCGCGCCCGATAACCGGGTCGAGTTTGCCGCGCTTTGCCATTTCGGTCAGGTCGCGCCCGTATTTAGCCAGCGAACGGTATTTGCTCTCCGCGCGGGCGTCGGTAACACGATGCCCGCCCCTGATTTTTTGCAGCGCGCCGTATATCTTTTCCTGGTCCAATCCGCTGCTTTCGAATATGCTGGCAACCGCCCCCTTCTGCTCGCGGCTTATAGCTATCAAGAGGTGCTCCGTGCCGATGAATTCGTCCTTCAGCCTGTTAGCCTCTTCCTCCGCTGTTTCGAGCAGCTTTGCCACGCGCGGCGTAACATATATCTGGGGTGTTTCGTAGCTGATTTGCGGGGTTTTCTTTAAGGCATTTGAAACCTTTTCCTTCAGGTCTTCCGCATTTATTTTTAATTCTTTCAGTATTTCGCCGACCAGCCCTTTTTCCTGCTGCAGCAGTGCTAAAAGGATGTGCTCGACGTCCCACTGGCTGTGCTTCAATTGGCGGACGAGCCGCTGGGAATCATTCAATGCTTCCTGTGCCTGTTCGGTAAACTTATCCTGTCTCATTACTTTCTATCCTTAATATCTCGATTCCTCTTTCCAGTTCTTCGACCGTTTTCTGCAGTTGTTCAATCTGCTGCGACATCCGCAGAATTACTTCTACGCCGGCCAGGTTGACACCGAGTTCATCCATCAGCGTCATTACCCTTTTAATAATCTTCAGGTCCATATCCGAATAGAGACGAATATTGCCCTTGGAGCGCGCCGGGTTGATGACGCCTACTTTTTCGTAATAGCGCAGGGTATAAGTCTGGGTGCCGAGCATCTCGGCTGCCACGCTTATCACATAGCGCGGTTGCATATCTTTTTCCATAAAATCTCCTTTCCGGGCATTCTATTCGCCTCTCATCCTATTCAGTTTGCGGAATAGTTCTTTTTCTTCCTCAGTCAAATTGGTGGGAATCACCACATTCACTTTAGCCTTGAGGTCGCCGCGCGTCTCTTTGCCTAAAACCGGCATGCCCTGTCCTGCCAGGCGGAAAATACGCCCGTTCTGGGTTTCGGCTGGGATTTTCAAAGCGAGGTTTCCTTTCAGGGTGGGGACTTTGACCTCCCCGCCCAAAACCGCCGTTGTCAGCGGAACATCGATGGCAACCAGCAGGTCGTTTTCATGTCGTTCGAACAGCCGGTGAGGCTTAACGGTCACCGCCAGGTATAAATCACCGGTGGAGCCGTATCCGTCGCGCCCCTGCCCGGCAATACGGATGCGCGAGCCGGTTTTTACCCCGGCCGGTATCTTTACCTCGATGCGCTTTTCGCTCGAAGCCGTTCCTGAGCCCTTGCAGGTGGAGCAGGGAATGCGATGTACGCGCCCCGTGCCGTGACATGTCTGGCAGGGCTTGCCGTCCTGGATTGCTATCAGCCGGGTGGCGCCGTTAAAGGCTTCTTCCAGTGTTACTTCAATCGCAGACTCGATATCCTTGACGCGTTTCTGGGGTGTCTGCCGTTCGCCGCGCCCCATCCCGAAGAGGTCTCCGAAAATGCTGCCGAGGTCGTCTGTGCTGCTGAAGCGGTAGCTCTGCGACTGGCCGCCTCTCTTGAAGATGTCGCTGAAATCGTAACTCTGGTATCCGGCGCCCTGTCCCTGTGCGCCCGTGAAACGGTCGGCATACTGCCACTGATCTCCGAACTGGTTATATTTCTTGCGCTTTTCGGCATCCGAAAGCACTTCGTAAGCCTCGCTGACCTGCTTGAATTTTTCTTCAGCAGTCTTATCGCCCGGATTGACATCAGGGTGATATTTGCGTGCCAGCTTGCGGAAAGCGGTCTTGATTTCCTTGTCCGTAGCCGTCCTTGATACTCCGAGTATGTTATAGTAATCTTTTCCAGCCATTATCAATTCCTGAGGTAGTTTATGCAAGTATCAATATTATAACGCAAATTTACGTAAATTGTCAAAATAATACTAGATAAATTAACAATGGGTTATTAACTTGCTGGGTGGCGGATATCGAATCTCTATCTCTCCGCAATCATGAATGGCGGTATTTGCATGAAACCGGATAAAAATAGCGCTATTCGATTGTAGTGCCTGAAGAACAGCATTTTAAATGTAATTAACGGTTGATTGGACACTATTACCGAATGGTACTGATAAAAATTTTTGTAAATGTTGACATTCTCCCTTGCGGATTCATATAATAAAAGAAACCCATTCTTTGAAAGCCCCTATGTTTAGATATTTACCTTTTAGTTTATTTGATGTTCAGGTATGATTTTATTCCGTAATCCATATGTTTAGAAGGGTAAAATATAAAATATTTTGAAGATCGGGGAACAACTCATCATATGTCTAAGTATATATTTGTAACCGGCGGCGTAGTCAGTTCCGTCGGAAAAGGCATCATGGTCGCCTCTATCGGCAACATCCTCAAAAGCCGTGGCATCAGCGTCTCAGTTCTGAAAATGGACCCCTACCTGAATGTCGATCCGGGCAACATGTCTCCCTACCAGCACGGCGAAGTCTTTGTCACCAGAGACGGAGCAGAAACCGACCTCGACCTCGGCAATTACGAACGTTTCATCGATGTCGAGCTTACATCGGACTCCAATATCACCTCCGGGCAAATCTACAGCTCGGTTATCGCCAAGGAGCGCCGCGGCGAATTTTCAGGCGGCACCATCCAGGTAGTTCCGCATTTGACCGGCGAAATCAAGCAGCATTTCAAGAGGCTCTCCGAGCAATCGCAGGCAGATGTGATAATCGTCGAAGTCGGCGGCACGGTGGGCGATATCGAAGGTCAGCCATTTCTGGAAGCCATCAGGCAGATGCGCAAGGATGTCGGCAGAGATAACGTACTATATATGCATGTCACGCTGCTGCCGCATATCAATTCCACCAGGGAATTGAAGACCAAGCCGACCCAGCACAGCGTCAATGAGCTGCGGCGCATCGGTATTCAGCCGGATGTGATTGTCTGCCGCAGCGATTACCCGATTTCAGACAGCATCCGCGATAAAATATCGCTTTTCTGCGATGTCGAACTGGATGCCGTGATTCCGCTGCCGACCGTTTCCAGCATATACGAAGTGCCCATCATCCTGGAAGAATTCGGGATGGATGAATTGATAGTAAAACGGCTCGGCCTCAGGGCCGGCCAGCCCAACCTTTCCGTCTGGAAGGAGATGGTAGCCTGCATCAAGGAGCCGTCGGAAGAAGTAAACATTGCGCTGGTCGGCAAATATGTCGAGCTGGAAGACGCCTACTACTCGGTGCGCGAATCGCTGTGCCATGCCGGTTTGTTTCATAAAAGGAAAGTCAAGCTGGACTGGGTTCACTCCGAAGACCTGGAGAAACCGGGCAGCGAGGCGCTTTTGCGCCATGCGCAGGGCATCATCGTTCCCAGCGGTTTCGGCATGCGCGGCGTCGAAGGCATGTTAAAGGCTGCCGGATACGCCCGGCAGAACAATATTCCCTATTTCGGCATCTGCCTCGGCATGCAAATCATGGTGATCGAATTTGCCAGATTCGTACTTCAAACCGATACTCCCAATTCGGTTGAGTTCAATAAGTGTACTCCGCACCCTGTCATCGCCTATCTCCCCGGGCAGTGTTCGGCAAAGGATAAGGGCGGCGCCATGCGGCTGGGCGAGTACCCGTGCAACCTAGTTCCGGGAACAATTGCCGCCGCACTCTATAATGAAAATCAGATCAACGAGCGCCACCGCCACCGCTACGAATTCAATAACGATTACCGCGAGCAGCTGGCTGCAGCCGGAATGGTCTTCAGCGGCCTCTCGCCGGATGGCAAGCTGGTTGAAATCTGCGAAATAAAAAATCATAGATGGATGCTGGGCTGCCACTTCCATCCCGAGTTTCTCTCGCGTCCCGGCCGCCCGCACCCGCTCTTCCGCGGCTTTATCGGCGCCGCCAAAGACGTCCTGCGCGAAGGGGCGCAGCCGTCGCTTCCATTGAATCCATAGTACGGAGTATGAAATGCGCATATTTTTAGATACGGCAAACATAGAACAAATACAGCAGGGCGTAAAGCTGGGAGTGGTTTCCGGCGTTACCACCAATCCCACGCTGGTGGCAAAAGAAGGGCATTCCGATTATAAATCGGTCGTAAAACAGATTTGCGCCATCGTGCCCGGGCCGGTTTCGGCCGAGGTGGTGGTGGAGGGTGTCCGCGCCATGCAGGAACAGGCGCGCGAAATCGCCTCATGGGCGGAGAACGTGGTAATCAAGATACCGGCGACTGCCGAGGGGCTTGAAGTGACTTCCGCACTGGCAAAAGAACAAATCAAGGTCAATATGACGCTTGTTTTTTCCGCCAACCAGGCCTTGCTGGCGGCGCTGGCAGGGGCGGCTTATGTCAGCCCGTTCGTAGGCCGTCTCGATGACGTCGGCAGCGACGGCATGCTGCTGGTTAAGGATATAGTAGATATTTTTAAGAATTATAACTTGACAACCAAAGTAATTGCTG
>JAAYNN010000178.1 GCA_012520835.1 Dehalococcoidales bacterium | reverse complement strand
GCATCCTGTATTACTTTTGCCAGAGCCTTGTTAGAATGAATTGTTTCTTTCCCGCCTCTTAAAATACAGCCGTTACCCGATTTGATACACAGGCTGGCGATATCGACCGTAACGTTGGGGCGGCTCTCATAAATGGCGCCGATGACACCCAGCGGTACGCGTTTTTTCCCTATCATCAGGCCGTTATCCAGTGTGCGCATTTCCATCACTTCACCAACAGGGTCGGGCAGTGAAGCGACGGTTAAAACATCATTTGCTATGCCCTGCAGGCGGTCTTTAGTAAGCAACAATCGGTCCAGCATGGCAGTATTCATACCGGAAGCCTCGGCCTCGGTATAATCAATCTTGTTGGCTGCCAGTATTTCATCGCATTTAGCAATTAAATCGGCGGCGATATTTTTCAGGGCCTGATTTTTAACAGGAGTTCCGATGTATGCCAAGCGCTTGGAGGCTGTTTTCACTGCTTTAGCCTTATTTTCCAGTTCGATGTTTGTCTTCTCGGTTTTATCATTTTTTACCGATGGCAAGAGTTCCTTGCCTGTTTGGATTGCCGCAGTTATTTCTTCAACACTATATTCCCTGAAGCAGGCGGGAGTATTGTTTATTATTACTTTTACATAATCCCTTTCCTGCTGGCTTTGTTTACAGATATTTTTTGAGAGTTCCGATAATCCGTAGATGATGCTCGGCAGGCTCAAACTATTGGCTGTAATATCGGTTATCACCGGAAAGTCCCCGTCCTTTTTCAGGTCGATGGCGGTTTTTGCCCCCAGTTGGGAAAGCAGGTTGCTGACATTATGCCAGGCAACCGGTTCTACTTCGATAGAAAAAGAATACTCTTCATTTTGCATTTGGATTGCCTCCGTCTTCGGGATTATCAATCATACGATTTTTTAATTATATACTTATACATATGGCAAAGTGAAGTTAATATGAAAAATTATAGCTTGCTTCAATCATCTTATTCATTGTTATTTTGCAAGCCATTCAATTGTAATATTACAGGATGCTTCAATCTTGCGAAATTCGGGGTCTCCGGTAATCAGAACAGCATTTCTGGATTGCGCTAGGGCGGCGGCAAAGCAATCGGCATACGCCACAGGACAGTCCTTTTTGATGTGAGCCGCAGCCAGCGTCAATTTACGATCGGCGTCAACAATTTCTATCGGCAATTCTTCAATGCGAGCTAACACTTCCTGTACTTTCGGTAGTCCCCTTTTACGTTCTACAATATAAACGACCTCTCCGAGGTTTATTATGCACATAAAAAGGCGGCAATCACCGTTTATTGCTGCTTCAAGCAGGCTGCAAATACGTTCGCTGCCATGCTCTGCTTCCAGATATGCCATGATGGCGTAACTGTCCAGAACGTAGGCAGCTGTCGAGGATGGGTTACCTATCGTTTTCTGCATCCCGCCGCCTTGATTTTATCAGCTCATTTACCAGAGAATCTTTGCCTTTCAGAATGCCATGTGAATTTTGAATGGGAGACTTCGATGCCGGAACGATAGATATTACTCCGCCGTAGTCTATAATGTGAACCCTGTCACCCTTTTTCAGGCTGTAGCGTTCCCTTAGTTCTTGTGGGATAACCACCCAGCCTTTTTCTGATAATATAGATGTATTCATATCTCCCACCTGTATAACCTATCTATAAATAAGTATATACCTAAAATGAAAAAATATCTACTGGACTGGTTATCGGAATTTCTTGTCGATAGAAGTAAATTGTGCAAATGGGCACATAGGTTACACTTTTTTGTTTCATCTAACAATACCAAAGCATATGAGCTATAAGATATTTCCTATATAATTTTACCCCAGCCTCCCCTGTTCGCCTTCTTTTTTCTTGATCTTTTCGGCTTTGTTAAAGGTTATGCTGGTTTGGCGCTGGAGGGGCATATCAACTTTTTTGCCGTTGCACAGTTCTTCCGCCGTGATGATTTGTATTTTGGGGTAATCCGTATTCCAGATGGGGGAGTGGTAATAACCTGCTGTAATGGCTTCTTCGACCATAGGTCTGGTAGCAGGTTCGAGAGTGATAAAAACGCCGATTGCTTCATCGGCAACGACTGCCTTCAATTCCCTGATATCTTTGACGCTGACATGTCCGCTTTTTACCTGAACAATAACACGGCTGGCCTTTCCGTAGGGGTTGTCAATGAACTGGATAACGCCATCAATACCGCTGTCCGCGCCTTTCTTTTTCCCTCCTGCCGGTCTGGCGCCGATTTTACCGCAAGCCCAGTACTGGAACTGGTATCTATCCTGCTGGGCGAGGGCGATTGCGCCGTTGAGGTCTTCCGGCTCGCCGATGACTTTGGCTTCGATATCGAAGCTGTCTTTCAATCGTGTTCTCATCAGGTTAATGGCTAAATGGGTGATGTCGATTCCTATCCATTTTCGGTTAAGCTTTTGCGCTGCTACAACGGCAGTGCCGCAGCCGCAGAACGGGTCTAAAACGATATCGCCTTCATTGGAACTGGCATTGATTATACGTTC
>JAAYNN010000023.1 GCA_012520835.1 Dehalococcoidales bacterium | reverse complement strand
CTGAGCTGCATGAAGGCACGTCCGGCCAGGGCGGGATTAAATATATTGTGCCCCAGTCCGCCGAAAGCCTCTTTAGCGATGGCAATGGCAAAGATGCTTCCGAGGGCGACCATCCATAATGGGATGGTCGGCGGCAGCGTCAGCGCTAAAAGTAGGCCGGTTATTACGGCACTGCCGTCCATGACGAATTTTTTCTTCCGGAGCAGTTTTACCAGATATTCAGTGGCTACAGCGGCCAGTACGCTGGTTAGAATTACCAGTATAGCATTGAAGCCGAAGAAATAGATGCTGGCAGCGGTCGGGAACATCAGTGCAAGGATAACCAGATACATGGTGCGTTTAACCGACCATTTGCTGTGAATATGGGGGGAGGGGGCGATTACCAGTTCGCCGGCAACCTCATTCAATTTATTATCCTTTATCCTTGCCATGTTTTATGCCAACAGTGAAAGTTGTTTTTTAGCGGTTTTGATATACTGCGTAATTGGGATATAAGCCGGGCAGACATAGGCGCAGATGCCGCATTCGATGCAGCCGTCTATAAAGGCTTCTCCGCAGTCATCGTACCTTCCGGCCTTGGAGTATTTTGCCAGCAATGACGGGTTGAGATGCATGGTACAGGCATCGAGGCATCTTCCGCAGTGTATACAATCCTGCTCGAATCTTGTTTGAGCTTTGTTTAAAAGCAGGCACCTGATGCCTTTGGTAAGCGGTGTTTCCATATTGGTGGTAGCGCTGCCCATCATCGGTCCGCCCAGTATTACCTGGTTGCTTTCGTCCGTTTTTCCACCGCAGTAATCAATCAGATTTCCAAGCGGTGTTCCTATTCTTGCAAGCAGGTTTTGGGGATTTCTTACGCCGCCGCTGACAGTGATTACTTCTTCGATAAGAGGAATGCCTTCGATAACAGCATCGTGGATTGCCTTAGCGGTGCTGACATTATGAACCACCACGCCGATATCGCGGCACCTGCCTTCCAGCGGCACTTCTTTATTCAATATCGCTTTAACCAGCAGTTCGCGGGCCCCGCCGGGGTATCTCAATTTTATCGGAACAACCTTTACCCTTCCGTCCAATCCGGCCTTGGCGGCTATATCTGTCATTAATTCTATGGCATCCGGTTTATTATCTTCGATGGCAATAAAAATATTATCGGGGGAGATCAGTTTTACAATTATTTTTAAGCCCGATATCACCTTTTCTGCGTATTCCAGCATCACGCGGTGGTCGGCAGTGATATAGGGTTCGCATTCGCAGCCATTCAGTATTACCGTATCCAGTTTGCCGCCTTTTGGCAGCGTCAGCTTGAGATGGGCTGGATAAATGGCTCCGCCCATACCGACAATACCTGCCTCCCTGATTATGGAGACTATCTGCTCGCCGGATAACGATTCAATGTCGTTAACGGGCTTTAAATACATCCGCTTATCCAGTCCGTCCGAATCGATTACAACCGCCTGCTGTTCTTTGCCTCTTGCTGCATCATTGAAAGCGATAATATCGGCAACTTTTCCTGATATCGAGGCATGCACCGGAACAGCCCTGAACTCGTCGCTGTCACCGATTTTTTGTCCCGTCAAAACGCAGTCGCCGGGTTTTACGAGGGGATATGTGGGCGGGCCGACATGCTGGTGCAAAGGAATAACAACTCTGTCGGGCAGGGGCAGGGTTTTAATAGCGCTCGCTGCGGTCAGCTTATTATCCGGTATCTTAAACCACTGAGGGATACCTCGGTAACTGATTTTCAATGTGTTACTGCTCATTCAATAAACAATCAACGGGATAATGCTATAGCTTAACACAACTTTTCCGTTTAGACAATTTCAGGCTATCGATTCAGATATACAATAAATACCGGTTGCTCTTAAAAAATCAACTGTTTCTTTTCCAGCGGCATCGCCGGTAACGAAAATAATCCTGTTTGCCTGCTCCGGCTTTACGCCTTTTATTATTTCAATCAATTTTCTATTTTTCGCTATGACTTTAATTACACATAAACAAACGAGAGGGTTACGGAATCTGAATTCCTGCAGTTGAGCAGGCAGTGTTTTATATCAGAAGGATACTCCCGAACCGATTATCAGGCACTTCATCTATCATAATCGGTTGCTACAGGCAGTAAATCAGGTATTTCATCTTTGACCGGGTACTTTCTTTTACATTTACTGCAATATAGAAATCCGCTGATTATTGCGTGTCCTGTTTGTTCTTTCATAGACAGTTCCAACCTTTTTTTGCACAAAGGGCAAACCAGTATTTCCATTAAATCGGGCTTCATGATTAAATTATATATGCTGTAGCGGCTGCTAACAAGTGGGAATGCGATTTTATTTTACAAAACTTAATACTACGGTAAGATCGTGGGAAGTTTATTACACATCTTTACGGCTAATATTAATTATTTTCAGACCAAGAAACTTGACAATTAGTTATAAAAATAGTATCTTCAATGTATATACATATTGGGTGGAGGTTAGCATGATTTCGCGTGTACAAAAATGGGGGAACAGTCTTGCTTTACGCATACCAAGTGCATTTGCAAAAGAAATCGGTCTTCAGAACGAAACATCGGTTGACCTTAAACAGGTTGAGGGAAAACTGGTGATAACTCCTTTAGCAGAAACCGATACAGCTCTGGAAAAACTTTTGGCGAATATTACCGAGGAGAATAGACATAGCGAAATTGATACCGGTTATGCTGTGGGTAAGGAAATATGGTAGATAATCCTGCCTATGTTCCTGAATGCGGTGATGTAATATGGATTGATTTGAATCCGCAATCCGGGCATGAACAATCGGGGCGTCGCCCTGCGGTGGTGCTTTCTCCGGGAAATTACAATGAAAAATCAGGGTTGGTGATATTGTGTCCCGTTACATCGAAAATTAAAGGCTATCCATTCGAAGTTATTATACCACCTGATTTTCCGATAAGCGGGGCAATTTTATCCGACCAGATAAAAAGCCTGGATTGGCATGTACGTAATGCGGAATATATATTTTCGTTGCCTGAAGGCATAATATCATCGGTGCTTAAAAAATTAGCCCTGTTGTTATCTCTATAGATTAATCGGTTTTACTGGCCATTGACAGCTTTTCTTTCGGTTTCATGCCCAGACAAACAAGTATAAATACTACTACTAAAAGCAGATTGCGGCCGGCCATTAAAAAGACGGGTAGAGTCTCATAATACTCAAAGTTTATATAGTTGAACGGGTAGATATATATGGTGAACGCCCCGGCAATTAAAAGCAATAACACCATAAAATTATGAAAGCGGATGTTTAAAAGCGGTAAAAGTGGGCAGAACCAGACTATATACTGGGCCGAAAACACCTTGTTAAAGAGCATGAAAGCCAGTACCGAAATAGCGACGTAGCGAATAAGCAGTGTTTCCTGTGCGGCCTGTGAGCTTAGCATGCCATCAGTTTTTAGTTCTTTCTTGCTGAGTTTAAAAGAGAAGAGAACATAAGCCAGCAGCAATACTGCACCCATGATAAAGAAGGAGGCGTGTGAGAGGTTGTCTGCCAATCCTGATGTGATATTGAAAGAACCGTAGCTGAAATCATATTCCACGTTGGTCCATCCGAAATGCTGTGCCAATATAATGAAAGAGCCGTAGGTGCTCTCGGCATGGAGGCCTCTATCCATATGATAAGTAAGCATTGAACCGATAGACCCGGCATCCATTATCAACCAGGGAAGGACAGTCAGCAGGGCAACTGCGGCAAAAACAGCTATGCCTTTGAATAATTGTGCATCCTGTTTTTTTATTAACAGCCAGACGGCAAAGAGCGGAGCGACGACGATTGGAAAAACCTTTGCCATTACTCCCAGCGCCAGCACTCCCCAGGCGGTCTTGTTTTTACCGGACAAAAAGGCAGCAACCGCTGCCAGTACCATCACAGCCGGCGCCAGGTCGTAGCGCTGGCTTGCAATCGGTCCGGCGGCGATGGCAATCAACAGTGTGTAAGAAGCCAGTGCTTTCACTTTCGATATATTAAGGCGTTTGACGATAAAAATAATCAGGAAGATTGCCAGTATGTCAAAAAGCAGCATTTCTACTGTGAAAGCGATGTAATAGCCAGGCAGCGCACGGAAGAATAATCCGGGAATGATAAAGAGGAGCAGGGCTACCGGAGGATACTCGCATTCGAAATCGATATAGGGTATCTGACCTTTAAAAATTTTAAGAACGATGTTTTTTTCGACGGCGCCGGGGCTGGGGCCGTAGTATTCATAAAAAACGTGGCTCCAGAGCAGGAAAACACACAGGAAAAGTACAACATGAATGATAATCCAGAAAGATGTCTTTTGAGCGAGCTTGCTTAATTTTTCACATATGTTTTTATAAATATGACAGAAATTCACGATAAATACTCCATCCGGAGGATATTACTACTGTCCCCTGTATCATATCACATACGAAAAGGCGTTTTAACAGTATAACGAAATAATTTGCCCCGGGTTAGTAAAATATCGCGTTGATTACGATCTGGTCCATAACCGCACGGAAAAACTGTCTGCCTTTTATAGCCATGCTATGTTGTAAGAAACAGCCAATAATAAATAATATAACACAGATGCATATAATTATGTGTCTGTGTCGCTTATGGCAGATGAGATGACGGCAATGATTGGCATGCGATATGTGCGTTTCGGGAAGCTACAGGGCAGTGATGCCTAAACGCTTTTACCCCAGTATCTTCTGATATAAAACCTTGGCGTCGCCCGGGGCATAGAAATCGGGGATATTGCAGATTTCCTGATAATCATTTGTAGTATAAAAACGGCGCGTCCTGTCATACTGCGCTTTACCGGATGTTTCGATAAATGCCATCGTGCCGCCGGCCTGCGCGATCTTTTTTTCGGCTGCTTTCAGCAAAGTGGCGCCGGTACCGTGCCACTGGAATTCGCGCTTTACTGCCAGCCAGTAGATATCCCAGGCATGCTGAGTCATCGGAACCGGTCCGTAGCTGATAAAGCTGATAAAAACGCCGTCTTCATTCTCGGCAGCCAGAGAGAAATAGCCCGATGTTTGCGGTTTATCCAGCGAGCCGTCTATAACCTCCTCGGCTACAGCCACTTCCTCCGCCGTAAATTCGGGAGTATTGTGCAGGATTTCCATCAGAGCCGTTTTATCTTTTTTTAGCAGTTTGCGAATCTTAATAGCCAAATTTTCTCTCCATTGCCAACTGCACAATTTTCTGTATGAATTCATTATAACTCATGCCATGCGCTACTGCCTGAATGGCAGCGCCGGCATCCGGTGAGATATCGGGGTTGGGATTGACTTCCAAAACATAGATGCGCTCATTTTCATCCATTCGCATATCGATTCTGGCATAGCCGCAGCATTCGGTGATGGTGTATGCTGCCAGGCCTGCCTTGACAATATCTCTCCTTGTATCCGGGTCTATGTTTGCCGGACACTGCGGCAGCGTTCCCCTGTAATAGAGGCTTTCTGTATCCCACTTGGCTTCATAGCTGAGTATTTTCGGCATGCCCTCAGGCAGTGTAAAACAGATTTCCGAAACCGGCAGCGGAGTCAGGGTAGCGTTTCCCATGACAGTCATATTGAATTCACGCCCGTCGATATATTCCTCAACCAGCGCTTTTTCCCCATACAATCCACTTATTTCCACGACAATTTTCTTCAGCGAATCATAATCATAAACAACGCTTTTAGCATTTAAGCTGTGGCTGGCGTCCTCGGCATTGGGTTTGACAATGCAGGGGAAATTCAGTTTAAAGTCACCCAGTGTCGCTTCATCCAGCATCTGGAAATCAGGGGTGCGGATGCCTTTCTGCTGCAATACTTTTTTAGTGGCGGCTTTATCCAGTGCCAGGCTCAAAGCGGCCGCCGGAGAGCCGGTGTAACGCTGTTTCAACGCCTCCATCTGTTCTACTATCAGGGCTTCCGTTTCAGGGTATCCGCTGAATCCCTCGAACAGGTTGAAAATAATATCGGCTTTTACCTGCGTTAATTTAGCGAAAGCCTGTTTCAACGGCAATGCCAGCGGAATTTTAGAAACCGGATATCCCAGCGAGTGCAGGGCATTTTCAACGGCAGCCGCTTCTACCATAACGCTGTCTTCGGCTGCCTGCTCATTCCTATCCGAATATATGCTCCTGGCGGGCTGATTATAAATGATGGCTACAGAAACAGGCATGGCGAATACCTTTTTACGGCTGCTGTCAGAATACTGTTAATCAACTCTTTATGCGGAATTCCCAGCATAGCAGCCATAATTACCAGATCGCTGTGACTGCCCAGACCCGGCAGCGGATTGATCTCCAGAAAATAGGGATTTCCGTCTTTATCCAGCCTGAAATCGATGCGGGCAAAATCGCGGCAGCCCAGTATTTTAAATATCTTAAGGCCGGCATTTTCCAGTTTTTTAATAACCTGCTTATCCAGTTTGGGCGGACACTCGTAATCCACCAGCTCCATGTAATCCCTTTTAACCTCGATGGAATAAACGAAGTGTTCCGTTTTTTTTCGCGGCAGTATGCGCATCATCGCCAGCACCTGAGGCGGTTCGTTTCCGATTATGCCCACGGTTACCTCGTCGCCCCCGATAAATTCTTCTACCATGAGTGACTGGCTGTATCCGTCGAATTGCCTTTTAGCTTCGCTTTCCAGTTCCTTCATGTTCATCACCACCGATGACAGCCTGATACCCTTGCTGGAGCCTTCGTGCGCCGGTTTAACCATCAGCGGGAACATGAATTCGTTCCAGTCAGTCGATTTCAGCTCTTCGAAGTTCGCAACCAGTTGCCATCCGGGTGTAATAACCCCTTCCATGGCGACCATTTTCTTGGTAAGTTCCTTGTCGAGGCATATGCCGAGGCACAAGGGGTCCGAACCGGAATAGGGTATATCCAGCATTTCTAAAACAGCCGGCACCTGAGATTCACGGCTGCGGTAGTTGCCCTGCCCCTCGGCAATATTGAATACGAAGTCAACTTTCTCGCGGCGTATCTTGTCAAGGAAAGCGCTGCCGCCTCCCAGAAGGGTTACGCTGTGACCGTTGGCTTCTATGGAGGATTTTATCAATTCAACGGTCTCCATGGAGTCGTATTCCTCCATGGAGTCGTCTATTTTATCATTAACCGGAGCTTTATCCGGCTTGAGGTCAAACGATAACCCTATCCGCATCCCTTACCTCTGAGAAAACAAAATCAGGGGTTTTCGCCGGTACCTCGGGTTGCAGGTGCGGTTCGGTATGTTTTTCTGATACCGGATTGTGACATGTGATGACACGACCCTGGTAGTTGCTAAATAATACCTCTTTTTCCGTCTTGGCCAGCATATAGTTCGGTTGCAGAGTGACCTTACCGCCGCCTTGGGGCAGGTCGATCACATAATTGGGTACTGCCAGTCCCGAAGTAAAACCGCGCATTCCTTCGATAATCTTGATACCGGTATCGATGGTGGTACGCAGGTGGTCGGTTCCCTGTACCTCGTCGCACTGGAAGAGATAATAAGGGCGCACCTTAATCTTCAGCAATCCCTGGCATAGTTTGGTCTGTTTTTCGACGGTATCGTTGATGCCGCGCATCAGGACGCTCTGGTTATTGACCGGAACGCCGGCCCGTACAATGCGGTCGATGGCAGCCGCCGATTCCGGGGTTATTTCGTTAACGGTATTGAAATGGGTATTCATCCATATCGGACCGTACTGCGAAAGCATATCGCAGAATTCGCTGTCGATACGCTGCGGCAGTACTACCGGGAAGCGTGTACCGATACGGATTATTTCAACGTGATTGATCTGTCTCAGCCTCGAGATAACGCTCTCAAGGTGTTTGGTCGAAAGCGTCAGGCAGTCGCCGCCTGAAATGATAACATCCCTGACATTCCTGTTATTGCGGATGTAGTTGAGCATTGCTTCGATATCGCCGGGCGTGCGTACCCAGTCGCCGTTTTTCCATTCACGCTTGCGCGTGCAATGACGGCACAGCATCGGGCAGATGTCGGTGAGTACCATCAACACTCTATCAGGGTATTTGTGCACCAATCCCGGCACGACCGAATCCCTGTTTTCTTCCAGCGGGTCTTCGATGCCGGTAGTTTTAAAGGTTATTTCTTCGATAGCAGGAATAGCCTGCATGGCGACCGGGTCATGCGGATTATTTAAATCCATAAGTGAAAGATAATAAGGAGTAATAGACAATGGGTATGTTTTAGCTACTGCGCTTATTTCAGCAAATCTTTTAATTGTCAGAGGGACATACTTAGCCAGTTGTTCAACTGAGGTTATACGGTTGCGGAACTGCCATTTCCAATCGTTCCAGTCCGCATCTGATACTGCCCCGAAAAGCTTGAACCTGTTAGATTTGGGGCCGCATTGGGGAGGCTCTGATTCGTCACAGCTACTGGGTGGTTCGTCATCACCTTCGCTACCGTAGTTTTCGGAGATGATTTTTAAAGAATTACTGCTGCACCTTGTTTTTAAATTTGTTTTCACCTGTTTATTGAGTACTCCTTTTTACCTTTTGAAAATTAAATTTATTATCTTCGACTTATAATATGTATTTTCTGATGAAATAATGCCTTTAATCAATTCTCTCTATAATATAATTATAGATTTTTTTTTATAAATGTAAAATGTGTCTGTTTCCAAACTCTATAATCTGAATGGATGATATTGTAATGTTTCATCAAATAGATTGCAAATGGCATTTGTGTCTGGGACTGGTATAAAATGAATAAATATTTTAGAAGTTTTTTGAGGTGTGTTTATGAAAGATATTCGAATAGAAAAACTGGCTCAGCTTTTAGTAAATTACTCCGTAGCGGTGCGCAAGGGCGATAAAGTAAAAATACGAGGCGATTATGCGGCTGCGCCGCTGGTCAAAGAGATCTACGCTGAAGTATTGAAGGCAGGCGGGCATCCGATTGTCTTTCTGGAGCCGGAAGGCCTGGCGGAAATATTTTATAAATATGCGTCCGATGAGCAGTTAAAGTTTATCCATGAACCGGAAAAGATTATTACCGATAAATATGATGTTGCCATCAGTCTGGGTGGCGTTTCCAATACCAGGGCTTTAAGCAAAGTGGACCCTTCACGCATGGTCATTCGTCATCAGTCCAGGACTGAACTGATGAATACCCAGATGCGGCGTTCGGCTGATGGAAACTTCCGCTGGACTTATGCCATATTTCCTACCAATGCCTATGCCCAGGATGCCGATATGAGCCTGTCGGAATATGAAGATTTTGTATATAAAGCATGTCTTCCCGATATGGATGACCCGGTCGGCTATTGGCAGCGTTTCTCGAAGCGCCAGGAGAATATTATAAACTGGCTTAAAGGCAAAAAGTGCGTTTATATCAGGGGAGAGGAAACCGAGCTGACGCTCAGCATCGAAGGGCGTCCCTTTATCAATTGCGACGGGCGCTATAATATGCCGGACGGCGAGGTTTTTACCAGCCCGGTCGAAGACAGCGTCAACGGGCATGTCTATTTTTCTTATCCTGCCATCATGGGCGGAAAAGAGGTGACCGGCGTCAGGTTGTGGTTTGAAAACGGCAAGGTGGTGAAAGCCAGCGCCGAGAAGAACGAGGATTACCTGCTCAAGATGCTGGATACGGATGCCGGTTCGCGTACGCTGGGTGAATTTGCCATCGGCACCAGCCCGAATATCAATAAGTTTACCCGCGAAATCCTCTTCGATGAGAAAATCAACGGCAGCTTCCATATGGCGCTGGGTGCGGGCTACCCCGAGAGCGGCAGCAAGAACGAATCTGCCATTCACTGGGATATGATTTGCGACCTCAGAAACGGCGGCGAAATTAGAGTGGATGGAGACCTGCTGCACAAGAACGGTCGGTTTGTTATCGATTTTTAGATAATCGGGTTATTACCCTCATCCGGTCTCGATGTACCTGGGCTACTTTCCATGGGGGAGTCCCGACTGTCGGGAATGAGGGATACTGATCCTATTTAATTTCCGACCTGTAAAATCGCTTCCCCCATAAAAGGAATCCCAGTGCGGCAGCCAGGGCGAATGCCGATAATCCTCCCCAGATGAATATCGGGTCGTTGGGAAATACATCCATCAGTATGCCGCCGATAAAGGGACCGGTGGAATGTCCCAGTGTTTCGCTTAGAGAAAAGGTGCCCATATATAAACCGCGCTGACTCTTGGGCGCAATATCGCTGACCACCGTAAGCGCCACCGGCGAAAAAATAATTTCTCCGAAGCTCAACAACGTCATAGCCAGTATTGCCAGCGCGTAGCTGCCGACCCACGAAAATGTAATCAGCCCGGCAAATACCAGCAGGCTTCCGCAAATCAGCACCCTGTATTTGGGCCTGGAGCTGGTGATGGCTGCCATCGGGTACTGCAAAAGCACCACGATAATCCCGTTCAGCGTTAAAAGCGATCCGTATTGAGCGGTCGTAAAACCGGCAAAATCGACCGAATAAACCGAAAGAGTGCTTACCATCTGTCCGAAAGCAATTAACAGCAGGAAGGTGATAACGATATACATCATGAAATTGCTGTTTTTAGCCACTTTGGCAATATTCCTGATGCCGATGACGTCTTTTTCCCCGCTTTTTTCGAGGCTCTCGTGCAGCAGCATACCGGTTAAAAATAGGGGAATCAAGGCGGTCAGTGTCGCCAGACCGAACATCCATTCGTAGGAGATTAAGGTCAGCAGGAAGCCTCCGACAGCCGGCCCGAGCGCCCAGCCGATATTGATGCCGGCTTTCAAAAGCCCGAAAGCCCTGGTCATTTTTTCACGCTCTGCAAGGTCGGTTACCACAGTAAACATGGTCGGGCGGATGATGGTCATCAGCACGTAGCTGGCAATAAAAACGACCACCAGTATCCAAACGGGCGCTATGAACTTGATCAACAGAGCCAGTACGACATAGGAGATGCACGATAATACCATTGAGGCTGTTAAAAGGGGTTTTCTGCCCAGCCTGTCCGTCAGCATGCCGCTGTAAACCTGTGATAGGGCGGATATGATGCCGATTAACAATACAATAAAACCGATAACCGCCATCGGTACGCCGCGTTCCTGGTAGAGGTAGAGCGAAAAGAAAGGCAGGCACATGGAGAAACCCATCCAGTTGAGCATACCGATTACGGTAACCAGCCAGATATCGCGGTGGAAGTAGCCGGAAGAAATTTTACTTAACAACAATTTTATCATTTTTATAAATACTATTCGGTTGTGGTGTCTGCAACATGGTATTTCAAAGATAATTATCTATTAACAAACACTGTTACCGAACAGAACCTTTTTATATCTGTGGGAAACCTGTGGCAAACGAATGGAAAATAGTAACGATTATATTACTTTACGCTATTAAATGAAAGTATATCAATATATACATTTATCCTGCGACTGAAAATCCCTAAAACTTTAAGAATGCTCCGCCAAAAAGGCGAAATTACTGCCTGATCAATGATATAATATCTCATCACAATTTGAGGGGGTATAGATATAGATATGTATAAAGGATTAGAGGTTAAATTACTGGCGATTACCCCTGACAGTGAAAATCTGGTGGAAAAGGCTGGCCGATTATGCTACGCCAGCGGTGATAAACAGGGAACCAACGAGAACTGGCTGGCGGCACGCGTAAAGGAGGGGCATGAAAGCCTGATCGAGCATGCTTCGGCAACTTTCTATATCAGGGCTTCTCGTGCTTTGACGCATGAACTGGTGCGCCACCGCATTGCCAGCTATTCGCAGCGCAGCCAGCGCTATGTGCGCGAACTTCAGGCGGATTATATTATACCTCCGGAATTCGAGGATAAAAATTCCGAAACGGCGAAGATATTTCATGAGGCGATGTCGGCAGCCTGGGATAGCTATAAAAAGCTGCTGGATGCCGGTATGAAACCGGAAATCGCGCGCTACGTTCTGCCGAATGCCTGCATGACGGAAATCATCTGCACATGGAATTTCCGTGAAATCCGCCACATTTTAAAGCTGCGCACCAGTCCGGCGGCGTTGCCGGAAATACGCGAAGTAGCCCAAAAAATCTGCGATATCATGAAAGAGCAGGCTCCCAAGGTATTTGGGGATTTATAGCAATTACACGATGCTGTCATGCTGAATTCATAAGGAACGAACGAATTCAGCATGACATTTAGTTAGGCTACCACGAACCCAGCATGACAATCAGGAGCTTCGTTGTGCGGAGTACCCACACAATTGTCATTCTGAGGCAAAGCCGAAGAATCTAAGACTTATCGAATGGTATTTAGATGCTTCGCTGCGCTCAGCATGACAATGCAAGGTCGAAATAAAACTTCCGTTCGCCCAGAGCCTGTCGAAGGGTCAAACGAACGGAAGAAAACATGCTGCTCATCGACGCCGTTATGGTTCGACAAGCTCACCACGAACGGCTTCCATTTAACCACAAACGGCTTGCGGGATTTTTAACCCCACCCCAGATGCCTCGTTCGACCTTCACGAACTCGGCATGACAATATAATTAAGGGAGAAATAAGACTTCCGTTCGCCCTGAGCGTGTCGAAGG
>JAAYNN010000177.1 GCA_012520835.1 Dehalococcoidales bacterium | reverse complement strand
TGATTAACTATTCATAGACACCATTACCGAATAGCGCCATTATTAATCTACCTGCGGAGGCTGAAAATGCTGTCTGAAGATATTATGAAAAAAGTTCTGATATCGCAAAAAGCGGAAATAACGGAACATTATATCTATAAAAAGCTGGCACAGGCAATAAAAGACACGCATAACAGGGATATTCTGCTGCGTATTGCCAATGACGAACTCAGACACTATAAGCAATGGCAAAAATATACCGGTAAAGAAGTAAAGCCAGATATGGCAAAGGTATGGTTTTATTATCTGGTGTCGCGCTTTTTCGGTATTACCTTCGGCATCAAACTGATGGAAAAAGGAGAAGGAAAGGCACAAATCAATTACCGCGAGATAGCCGAAAGCATACCCGAAGCCGTTGCCATTGCCGAAGACGAAGAGAAGCACGAAGAAGAACTGATAGGCATGATAGAAGAGGAACGCCTCGAATATATCGGGGCAATGATATTGGGATTAAACGACGCCCTGGTGGAGCTCTCAGGCTCCCTGGCCGGTTTTACTCTGGCCTTGCAGGACTCGAAACTGGTAGCCATGGTAGGCTTGATTACCGGTATCGCTGCTGCCCTTTCGATGGGCAGTACCAGCTATCTGGCAAGCAAGGCGGAAAAAACAAGCAGGTCACCGGTAAAATCAGGGCTTTATACCGGAATAGCCTATATATTTACTGTTATTGCCCTGATTCTGCCCTATCTGCTGATATCGAATGTATTCATCGCGCTGGCTGTTATGATATTGAATGTCATTATCATAGTGCTGATATTCAATTACTATATTTCCGTAGCTCAGGACCTGCCGTTTATGAAAAGGTTTTCTGAAATGGCTCTGCTCAGTATCGGTATTGCCGCCATTTCATTCGGCATCGGATTCCTGATGCGCCAGATTTTCGGCATAGATATATAAACAGCAATCACTTTGATATAAAAACAAGAGCTATAAAGAAAATCCCGCGCCGCAGGATGAATGCAGCGCAGGATTGTTATTGCAGTGATTTGGATATTATGAGTGTGATTTAGCAGGAGGACTTTCGCATACCTCCTTTTTACTCCTGTCTTTATATATCCAGTTTTTCATTATCAGCGGAGGAATAATCGTTGTAATAAGGCACATCAGGATGATCGCAGAATAGACCCCCATATTAATGAGCCCCTGGTTAAGCCCGATTAAGCCGATAATCATACCTACTTCACCGCGCGGAGCCATCCCTACACCTACTACCGCTGTATCCTTCCAATTCATTCCATAGAGCTTGGCCGGTACGCCGCATCCGATTATCTTGGTAATTATGGCAACGGCTGTTAATGCCAGTACGAACCAGATGACATCGATGGTTATATAATGGACATCCATGATTACGCCCAGCGAAACGAAGAATATCGAGGCAAAGATGATTTGCAGATGTTCAGCCCCCTGACGAAAAATAGCGCCCCGATTCAACTTAACCTCGGAGAAAGAAGCGCCCGCTAAAAACGAACCGACGATGGCCGATAACCCTACCAGTTCGGCCATCAGGGCGTAAAGGAAGGCTGTCATTATAGCAAAGATAAATATCGATTCGGGATATTTTTCACACAGAGGGGTATTATCCAGCCGTACCATCAACCTGGCAAAAACGAATTTGCCAACCAGAGCGCCGATGCCGATGAAGGCAATAGCGATCAGAGCCGTAAGCAATATCGGTCCTACTGAGATATCTCCCGAAACGACTCCTTCAGCTATCGATAGGAAAAAGAGCGCCAGGACATCATCTATCACTGCAACCGCGATAATCGCCTTGGCAGCCTCGGTTTGCAATTTGCCCATTTCCCGCAGTACGTTAGCCGTAATGGCAATACTGGTAGCCGAAAGGGCAACGCCTATAAATACCGCAGCCTTGAAATCGAATCCGAAAAGCTCAGCGGTAAAAAAACCGCCCAGTATCGGAACGATAACCCCGCATAAACCGATAACCAGATAACGCACTCTGGCAATTTCCTTGATATTGAACTCGAGACCGATGGTAAACAAGAGAACCACAGCCCCAAGGTGCGCCAGCGAAGACACGAAATCGGTGTATGTCACCAGCCCTAAAAAACTCGGCCCGACCAGAATACCGGCCAGTATAATGCCGACAACGGCAGATTGATTAATACGATAGGCGATTAAATAACCTGCCAGAGCCACAAATAACAGCAGGCTCATCTGGAAATCTGCGCTGGAAAGAATCCCCTCACCAAACAATTTTCCCCCTCCTTATTAGTTACCTAATCCGACTTTGCGATTACAGATTG
>JAAYNN010000176.1 GCA_012520835.1 Dehalococcoidales bacterium | reverse complement strand
TAATCCTGCATTACAATTTCCCCCAAATAAAAAACCCGCCATAGTTGAGCTTGCCTTTCGGTAGAGGCCTGGCGGGTATGTTATATTTAATATAATACATTATTATACTATTGTCAATAGTTTCATATACTTTTTTATTTATTTCAACACTATTTATCATTATTATCAAAATCCAATTTGTTGAGATTATCCCTTATGATATCATTTAATCTCATTTCTTCAACCATTTGCTCTTCCAGTTCCGCCTTGAGCTTCCCGAATCTCTCTGCAAAATCGAAATCGTCTTCATCTTCCGGCAAACCGATGTAACGCCCCGGCGTCAGGACATAATCTTTTTCTCTTATTTCATCGATAGTCACCGATTTGCAGAATCCCGGCACATCCTGATAGCCGTCGTTCTTATCCTTCCAATTGTGATAGGTATCGGCGATTTTGGCGATATCTTCATCCGTAAAATCACGGGTGCGGCGGTTAATCAGGTATCCCAAATTGCGCGCATCTATAAATAGTACATTATCCTTTCTGTGGTCTTTCTTGCGTGAAAGGAACCACAGGCAGGCGGGGATTTGTGTATTCAAAAAGAGCTTGGGAGGCAGATTGACTATACAATCCAGCAGTCCTGCTTCGATAATAGCTTTTCTGATATCGCCTTCCCCGCTTGTTTTGGATGTCAGCGAGCCTTTGGCAAGCACAAAACCGGCTATCCCATTTTGCGGTGAAAGGTGATAGATAAAGTGTTGTATCCAGGCATAATTGGCATTGCCGGCTGGGGGAATGCCGTATGTCCAGCGGGCATCGTCCTTTAAGAGTTCGCCAGACCAATCGGAATCGTTGAAGGGGGGATTAGCCAGGATAAAATCCGCTTTTAAATCCTTATGCAAATCGTTCAGGAAAGAACCCTCGTTATTCCACCTGATATTGGTGCTATCGATGCCGCGGATAGCCAGATTCATCTTGCACAGACGCCATGTTGTCTGGTTGGATTCCTGTCCGTAGATAGATATTTTATCGACAGGGTCAAAACTGAGGCCATTGCCGGTTGTGGTTTTCATATAGTGGTCTCGATGTGCTTCGATGAATTTTTCGCTTTGAACAAACATGCCGCCGGAACCGCAGCAGGGGTCGAAAACACGTCCTTCATACGGCTGTATCATTTCTACCAGCAGTTTAACGACACTGCGCGGAGTGTAGAATTGCCCGCCCTTTTTGCCTTCGGCAAGCGCAAACTGCCCCAGGAAGTATTCGTATACCTGCCCCAGTATATCCTTGCTTTTAGCATCATCTGTACCGAGGGTAATTGTGCCGATGAGGTCGATCAAGCTGCCAAGGCTCGCTCTGTCGAGGTTTTGCCGGGCATAGACTTTGGGGAGTACCCCTTTAAGGGAAAGATTTTGCCGTTCGATGGCATCCATAGCTTCATCGATGTATCCGCCGATATCTACTTTTTTACCGCTATCCAGTATGATTTCGGTCTTTTTAGCATTGGCAGAGATGTTATTCCAGCGGGCAACAGACGGAACGAAGAAGACTTTTTCAGCAGTGTATTCATTGGGGTCTTCAGGGTTGGCTCCTTCGTAATCGCCCCGGCCGTTAACTAATTTAGAGTGCAATTCTTCGAAAGCATCGGATATATATTTCAGGAATATTAAACCGAGGACGATGTGTTTGTATTCCGCCGCATCCATATTTTTTCGCAGTTTGTCAGCGGACTGCCAGAGTTTGGCTTCTAATGGTTGATTATTATTCTTTTTATCACTTTGTTTTCCTCTGGCCATTTTGTCTCCCTGAACTATATTTATATATTAAGTAGTACGCTTTAGAGTTAATATAACTCATGCGCATTATACAACCAGAATTAGCTTATGACAATACTTGCAGGCATATTATCAATTATAATGGTATTATTCGGTTGTGGTGTCTAAGGAATAGTATTTTAAACGTAATTAACAATTGATTGGACGCTATTTCCGAATAGTACTATGTATAATGTTTTATAAATGAAGCGAGCCCGTCGAGCCATAGCGGCGGTCAAAATCGCTACCTTAAATTGATAACCGTTGCGCCGTCCCCGCCCTCGCCCGCCGGTACGGCTTCGTAGTTCTTTACCAGTGGGTGGTGCGATGCCAGGTCGCGCACAATCGAGCGTACCGTTCCGGTACCGTAGCCATGGATGACGCGCACTCTTTTCAGGTTTGAGACGGCGGCATCGTTCAAGTAGGTATCTAAAAGCACCTCTACCTCATCGGCGCGCTTGCCGCGCAGGTCGAGTTCCAGCGGCATCTGTTTTAATGGTATCTGTACCTGCACGCTGTAATCCTTTTCTTTTTTATCGTCACCGGATATCTTTAACAAGCCATCCCTGTCGGTCTTGAAGCTCATGGAACCGGTGGCTACTTCCACCTGCCCGGTCCTGTCATTTATCGAAATCACTTTGGCTTTGACACCAACCTCTTTAATCAGCACGTTATCGCCGACCGCGATTACGCTGTCATCTTCCGGCAGCGCTTCTTCTTCCTCTGCCAGCAGTCCTTCCCTGATTTGCTGTCGCACGGACTGCGAGGTCTGGCGGGCAGCTTTAATGTTATCCTGCGATTTTACCCGGCGCAGTTCGGAACTGGCCAGTTTCAGTTCTTTTTCCAGTCTTGAGACCTCTTCGATAATGGAATCGCGGGCGTTCTGCTTCAGGCGCTGTTTTTCTTCCTTGAATTTCTTCAATTCGCTTGTCAGTTCTCTGTTTTGCCGGGAATATAATATTTTCTCGTCTTCCAGTTCGCGGTTTAAAGTCTCCAGTCTTTGCTTTTTATACTGGATATTGGTTAAGAGTTCTTCCAGCCGGCGCGAGCCTTCAAGCAGTGAACTCCGGGCAGCACTGATAACCGTCTTCGGCAAGCCGAAATGGGCGGCGGTAGCGATGGCGTTGGAGCCGCCGGGCGTTCCCAGAGTCAGCTTATAGGTCGGGCTCATCGTTTCGGGGTCGAAATCGAACGAGGCATTCTGTAAGCCATCTGTTACATGGGCAAACACTTTCAGGTCGGTATAATGAGTGGTAACGGCTGCCAGAGAGCGAGAAGCCAGGATATGCAGCAGAATGGCTCTTCCCAGAGCCGAGCCCTCGTTGGGGTCGGTGCTGGCTCCCAGTTCATCTAGCAGAATCAGGTTATAGCCCTGCAATTTATTAAGTATGCGGGCGATATTGCTCATATGCCAGCTGAAAGTCGAAAGCGTCTGCGCGATGCTCTGCTCGTCTCCGATATCTGCAAAGATGCCGTCCAGCACCGGCAGCCTGCTGGTTGCTGCAGCCGGAATCGGCAGACCAGCCTGCGTCATCAGGCATAACAGGCCGATGGTCTTTAAAGCGACCGTCTTGCCTCCGGTATTGGGGCCGGTGATAATCAAAATCGAGAAATCCCTGCCGATTTCAAGGCTCAATGGTACGGCGCTATCACCCAAGAGTGGGTGGCGGGCGTCATCAAGCTTGATTATCGGAGATGTGGACGCATCCGGTTTATAGACGATGGCTTCGCTTGCGTTGAAGCGCCTGGCAAAACGCGCCTTTGCCAGCGTAAAGTCGAGTACGGCAGCAGCTTCGATGCTGCCGATGATATCCTCGCTGACGCCTCCGATCAGCTCGCTGATTTCGGTCAGGATGCGGGCAATTTCGCGCTTTTCCTCGATTTGCTCTTCTTTTAGGGCATTGCCCAGTTCCAGTGTCTGCAAGGGCTCGATAAACAGGGTCGCTCCCGAATTGGAGATGTCATGAACAATGCCCTGGATATCCTTGCGGTATTCGTTCTTGATCGGGATGACATAACGTCCTTCGCGCTCTGTGATTATCGCCTCCTGTATGAAGTGCTGCTGTGTGCCGGTCGAAATTAATCCCTGCAGGGTATTCATCAGGGCGGCTTTCTTAGCCTGCTGGTTCTGGCGGATGGATACCAGTTTGGTTGAGGCATTGGGGAGTATCTCGCCGTCAATGGAAATAGCCCGGTTGATAGCTCTTTCAATGGGTATGAATTCACCGATATTATCAGCGTATTGACATAACAGCGGGAATTTGTCGGGATGTTCTGCTATCCCGCTGCGCAGCAGGCGCATTGTCTGCAGCGAGGCGCAAATTATCCTGAGCGTTTTGGGGTCAAGCACCTGCCCGCGGGAAGCGGCAACAGCAAAGTCGCGGATATCCTCGACTCCGCTGGCGGTAACGGAGCTGTCTTCCTCGATTAGTTTAGCGGCTTCCGCCGATTCACCCAGCCGTTTATTTATTTCCTCGATGTCGCCGGAAGGGGACAGCGACATTGCCATATCGCGTCCCATCGAAAACGAGCAGTATCCGGCGATGATTTCACGGATGCGCGGAAATTCCAGCAGTTCCAGGTCTTTTATATCCATAATTATCTATTTTAGCGTATCTTCAATATCGGTGCATTATACGCTTTTAGAATGGTTAAAATGGTATTATTCGGTTGTGGTGTATGAGGAATAGTATTTTAAACGTAATTAACGATTGATTGGACACTATTACCGAATAGTGCTGTTGAAATTGATCCGCATTTGACATCGCTCCCTCATGAAAATTATAATAATGGCCATATGGGCAAAATAAACAATAAAATCCTCAAGGAGTCTGGTCGTTAATGGGCAGACAGCCTTTGTCACGCCGCGTCGGTTTTATTCCGCAGGTAACCAGCTTTACTCCGCAGGGAGTTCATGCATCCGCAGAAGTAAGGCTCACCATCGAAGAACTGGAAGCCATCCGTTTGAAAGAAATCGAAGAACTGGAACTGGAAGAATGTGCCATCGAGATGAATGTGTCCCGTACAACCTTCTCCCGCATACTGGATTCGGCGCGTAAAAACATTGCCGATGCGCTTTTAAACGGCAAGGCCATAATCATTGAAGGCGGCAACTTCGAGGTAGCGGCGATAAGAAAATTCCACTGTCCGAAGGGGCATAAATGGTATATTTCCGGCGAGCACATTATTAAAAATGTTCCCGAAAATTGTCCCAGGCGAAAGACCTCGCATTCGGAAGTGATGCAATCCTGCGACAGAATATGCGATGAAATGCGCTTCAGGCGTCAGGGAAAACTCAGGAGTGACATAAACCGGTAATAAGCTGTATTATATACAGAATATTATAAAAAATGACAAAAATAATGGAGGATATTTGATGGTAACAGAGGAACAGATCAGGAAAGAAGTAAATGAACTGGTAGTTCCGGGCCTGACGAGAACGGTCGGCAGCATGAATCTGATTACGGATGTCAAAATTGAAGACAAAAAGGTTGCTATTACAATGGCAGCAGCCGGTATGACCCCGCTGGTTCAGGGCGTGTTAAAAGCCAAAATCACCAAGATTGTCGGCCCGTTAAGTGGCGACAGCGAGGTTGAGGTAAATTTTGAAAACGTTAAGCCGGGTGTCCTGAATAAGATTAAAAATGTCATAGCGATTATGAGCGGCAAGGGCGGCGTAGGCAAATCCCTGGTATCCGGGCTGACTGCCGTATCGCTGAAAAGAATGGGATATAATGTCGGTATATTGGATGCCGATATCACCGGCCCCAGCGTTCCCAAGATGTTCGGTGTAACCGACCGTCCGACCGGAGACGAAACGGGTATCCTGCCTGTTTTATCGAAATCCGGCATCAGGGTGATGTCAATTAACCTGTTGCTGCCGGCTGAAGACGATGCCGTTATCTGGCGCGGCCCGCTGATTGCCAGGGCAATCGAGCAGTTCTGGCAGGATGTTCACTGGGGAGAACTCGATTACCTGGTTATCGACCTGCCGCCGGGAACCTCCGATGCAGCGTTAACAGTGATGCAGTCCATCCCCGTAACGGGCGCTGTGGTCGTTTATACACCTCAAGACCTGGCGATGATGATTGTACGCAAAGCCTTCAGCATGGCGAAGAACATGGATAAGCCGGTGCTGGGCGTCGTCGAGAACATGAGCTATATCTATATCCCGGAACTCAAGCAGAAAGTAGAGCTCTTCGGAGCCAGCCAGGCGGATATGATGGTACAGGCTGCCGATGCACCGCTCCTGGCACAGATTCCGGTCGATCCGAACCTGGCAAAACTGTGCGATGAGGGCAGGGTAGAGGATTATGAGGCCGATTTCATAAAGCCGATGGGTGAAAAAATCATCAAATCGATTGCCGACAAGAAAGCCGCCAGAAAGGCTGCCAAAGAAGCCGAAAAATAGTCTAACATAGTCATGATTGATATAATCCCCCGAGCCTTTTTAAAGATCCGGGGGGATTATTGTCTGGGAAAACCCCACGTCTAACGTTGGGTTCAATGGAATTATAGGTATATAGTATTTGCATCGAAGTACCGATGTGATGAATCAATAAGAAAAACTAAGATAGCAAAAGGGCTGCCCCGATACCGGAACAGCCCTTCGATTTTAATATTGTAATCTGCTATCGAAAAATTTATACTCTCTCGTTAACCAGTGTTTCCACTACTGACGGGTCTGCCAGCGTCGTGATGTCGCCCAGGTTGCTGATATCGCCGTTAGCGATTTTTACCAGGATGCGGCGCATGATTTTACCGCTGCGCGTCTTGGGCAAACCCTCGGCAAACTGGATTTTATCCGGGCTGGCAATCGGCCCGATGACCTTCCTGACGTGGTCTCTCAGTTCCTTCTCCGTGGCTTTACCCGGCTTCTCACCGCGCTTCAAGGTAACGAAGGCATAAATGCCCTGTCCTTTAATCGCATGGTGGATGCCGACCACTGCCGCCTCCGCTACCCTGGGGTTGGAAACCAGAGCGCTCTCGACTTCGGCAGTGCCGATGCGGTGGCCGGAAACGTTAAGCACATCGTCGATGCGTCCCATTATCCAGTAATAACCGTCCTCGTCTTTGCGGGCGCCGTCTCCGGAGAAATACATGCCGGGGAAGCGGAAGAAATAGGTATTCTTGAATTTTTCATGGTCGCCGTAGATGGTGCGCATTATACCGGGCCACGGCTCCTTAACACACAGGTAGCCGCCTTCATTGATATCTACTTCGTTGCCATCTGCATTGACTATTGCCAGTTCTACGCCGGGGAGAGGCATAGTCGCAGAGCCCGGTTTGGTTGGCATAGCGCCCGGCAGCGGCGCAATCAGGTGCCCGCCTGTTTCGGTCTGCCACCAGGTATCGGCAATCGGGCACTTTTCGCGCCCGATGACGCGGTGATACCACATCCATGCCTCGGGGTTGATGGGTTCTCCCACCGTTCCCAGCAGCCTCAAACTGGATAGGTCGTGTTTTTTCGGCCATTCCTCGCCGTCTCGCATCAGCGCACGGATTAAAGTCGGAGCGGTATAGAAGGTGTTGACCTTGAATTTCTCTACGATTTGCCATATCCTGTCCGGTTTAGGATAGGTCGGAGTGCCCTCGTAAATAAAGCTGGTGGCTCCAGTAGCCAATGGCCCGTAAACTACATAGCTGTGTCCGGTTACCCAGCCGATATCGGCGGTACACCAGAAAAGATCTTCGTCCTTGATGTCGAAAACCCACTTCATGGTCTGGAAGCAATGCATTAAGTAACCTGCCTGTGTATGCAATACTCCCTTTGGCTTGCCGGTGCTGCCGCTGGTATAAAGAATGAACAGCGGGTCTTCCGCATCCATAACTGCGGGTTCACAAACCGGTGAAATATCATCGGCTTCCATTTCCTCGTGCCACCAGCGATCTCTGTCTTCGTTAATGGTAATACGCAGACCCAGTCTCTTGACAATAATCACATCTTTGACGTCGGGGCAGTCTTTTATGGCAATATCGGCAGCATCCTTGCACCTGATAATCTGGCCGTTGCGGTGATAGCCGTCGGCAGTAATTAACAGTTTCGAATTGCAGTCCAGAATGCGGTCTCTTAAAGATTCCCCGCTGAAGCCGCTGAAGACGGCGCTGTGAATCGCTCCGATGCGGGTACATGCCAGCATGGCAAAGGTCGCTTCGGGAATCATCGGCATATAAATCGTGACGGCATCGCCTTTTTTAACGCCGTGTTTCTTTAGCACATTGGCGAACTTGCATACTTCGTAATGTACCTGCTGGTATGTAAATGTCCTGACCTCATCCTCGTCTTCACCCTGCCATATCAGTGCCGCTTTATTCTTGCGCCAGGTGCTCAAGTGGCGGTCGAGACAGTTGTAGCTGATATTGAGTTTGCCGCCGATAAAATATTTGATAGCGATATTCCCTCTAAAGGAATATTCTCGCACCTTGTCCCATTTTTTATACCAGTCGAGCTGCTCTGCCAGGTGTCCCCAGAAACCTTCCGGATCTTTAATCGACCAGTTGTATAAAGCTTTATAGTGCCGCATGCCGGAGACTGCAGCTTTATCGACAAAGTCCTGAGGGGGATTGAACACCCTTTTTTCTTCCATCATGGAAGTGATTTCCTGCTGTTTTTCCCCGGGCTTCGAGGCGGTAAGTTGCCCGGTTTCCTGGAACTTTTTACTTCCTACGGCATCGTCTATTACTCTGCCCAGTTCTTCGTTCGTATAGGGAACCGTTAAATAGTCGATGGCACCCAGTTTTATACAGCGGGCAATTGAATCCGCAGTAGGGTGAGCAGAAGTAATCACGATTTTGGCGTCCGGCCATTTTTCGATGGCCTCGGCAAGCACTTCAATGCCGTTTTTAGAGGAGATTTCAAGGGAGATAATTGCCAGATCGAAGTGTTCTTTGGTGATTGCAGCAAGGGCTTTCGCACCGTCAGCCTGTGCCACAGCGTGGTAATTATGCCGGTTTAAAAAATCTATAACGGAATCCCGTAATTCGCTGTCTGCTTCGGCAACCAGTATGGAAAGACTACCGGAGTTTTCTTTTTTCGGGGGTGCGGATTTGTCTTTAGACATATTAAACCTCCTCAAATGAAAAACCTCTGATTTTTAAAATATTAAAATTCAAAAAATATGAGAGAAATCATAATATCAGTAAAAATATGTACTTGTCAATACTTATTTATATGTACAAACCGCCCTTTAAAAATAACGCCGTCACTGTATCCGAAAAAGAAGGCAACAACTGAGCCGCATAATACTATTTGACAACAATAATATATGTGTTATAATAACATTCAGCATAAAACATAGTAATATTTTGGCAGGGATATCAGATGGATAAAAATGCGTGTACAGAAGCCCAGTTCAATGTTCAGCTAAAAAAACTGAATGATTTCATCGCTGATATGTTGTCGGACGCACCGATTCTGGTTGAAACCGAGGACAACCTGACGATGTCCCAGTTGCGTGTACTGTTACTCTTAAGAATGAATACTCAGATGAATATGACGCAGATTGCTTCATGTCTGAAGATACATGTTTCTACGGCTACCGGTCTTGTGAACAGGATGATAAATAAGAAGCTGATTAAAAGAGAAATGAGCGAAGAAGACAGGCGCGTTATCCTGTGTGTTCTATCCGATAAAGGGCATAATATTACGGACAGCATCTGGAAGGTGGTCTGGGAAAATGCACATCTTCTTTCCGCTTATATAACTACGGAAGAACTCAATGTTATCGGTCATTCTCTCGATATTCTGCAGAAAGCATGGGGAAAAATGAAAGAAAAACAGGGCGATACGACATCGTCCGAACTGCTTAAATAAAGATTAAATAAAAATATTCTGGAGGTGAGTATGTTTAAAGGATTGGGGGCTTTTGCCTCAAAGTTCAAATTTTTAATCATTCTGTTTTGGGTAGCGCTGGCCGTTTTTATGGTACTGTATGCGCCGACCCTGAGCGAAACCGGCAAGCTGGATACATCTGATTTCCTGCCTGCAGGAAGCGAATCGGGAAAAGCGGCTGAACTGATTGCACAATATTTTCCGCAAGAAGCTTCTGATGCATCGGTAACCGTCATTGTTCACAATCCGGATGGTTTAAACGCTTCGGATATGGCTTTTTCGCAGTCTTTTTCGCAGTGGTTGAGCGAACAGGGCATATCAGCAGGAATCGAAACGGTAACCTCAATTTATACCAATCCGGCGCTAGCTTCCAGCCTGATATCTCCCGATAACACCACCATGCTGATTAATATCGGGCTGAATTTAGCGGAATCGGATAAAACCACATCCGCCATTATTGAATCACTCGAAAACTATATCGAAGGCAATAATTCGTCTTCCTCTTTACAGGTTTATGTCTCCGGTGAAGCCGGAATTATGAACGACCTGATGACCACACTGGTCGACAGCGTCGATATCACCACGATTGTAACGGTTATACTGGTGATTGTTCTCTTGCTTATTATCTACCGTTCACCCATCGCCATGCTGGTACCGCTGCTCACCATCGGAACAGCCTATCTAATCAGCCGCGGCGTGCTGGGTTATATGGGAGAATGGGGCATCAACCTGTGGTCTCAACTGGATGTCTTTATCATCGTGCTGATATTCGGTGTGGGAACCGATTACTGTCTCTTCCTGGTATCCCGCTATAGAGAGGAATTGAAACGCCACTCGACACGGCTGGATGCACTGCGCGCAACCGGCGGCTCTATCGGTTCCGTGATTGCCGCCAGCGCTTTTGCCGTTATTATCGGTTTGGCCGGCCTGACAGTAGCCGAGTATGGTATGCTGCACACCATGGGGCTGGCACTGGCAACAGCGGTTTTCATTACGCTGCTGGCTGCCCTTACTCTGACCCCGGCGCTCTCGGCGTTGTTCGGTAAATTCATGTTCTGGCCGGGTTACCATGCCGACGTTTCAAAATCCGCAGCCGGCGAGGTCAAGGAGAATGCTTTCTGGAGGGGAATTGCCAAGCTAACCACCAGGTATTCCTTTATAGTGGCTTTTCTGATTGTCGCGTTGATGGCGGGAGCGTGTATACCGTACTTCAAGATGGAAAAATCATATGATACGCTGGCGGAACTCTCTGCCGATTCTGATTCGGTTAAGGGCTTTACCATTCTGAGTGAACATTTCGACATCGGCAATATGATGCCTGCTACCATCATCCTGACAACCTCTGGCGGTAGCGCCTCTTCCAGTGCTGCGCTGGGCGAAATCGACGATATAACCGCTAAAATTTTGGCGGTGGACGGTGTATCCAGTGTTATCTCGGTGGTTTCTCCCGACGGAAGCGGACAACCACTGGATCAGCTTACGGTAGTTGGGCAAATCAATATACTGCTCGCGCAATTGAACTCTGCTGTCAGCGGGGCTGAAGCGAATCCAATGGCGCTTTTCGGCCCTGAAACCATGCAGATGTTCCAGTTCCTGGGATCTTACCTGGGCGAACTGGGGGCTGCTTTCCCCGAAGTGACTGCCGAGCCGTCTTACATTGCAGCCTTAACCATTCTGAATGATATGAGCGCTGCCATGGCTACCGTTGACCTGCAAAAAATGGATATGGCTACGCTGGCGGCTGTACAGGCGGCCTTCCAGCAGTATATAACCGAATTTGTGCAGGCTATGATGGGATTGGGGCAGTATTTCGCGATACATGGCAATCCGTATTTTATTCCGCAGGGCTTACTGGCTTTATATCCCGAACTCGGACAGTTAATCAATACTTTCATTTCATCTGAAGGCGATGCTGTAAAACTGATGGTAACACTCCATGATTATCCCTATTCCGAAGCGGCTATGGACACGATACAGGAAATCAAGGATGTAATTCATAATGGAGATACTTACCAGTATTTCAATATGAATGAAGCTGCCGTGGGCGGTGCATCCTCTGCTATGTTAGACGTACGTTCTGTACTGGAAACCGATTTTATCAGGATTATGATAGTGGTACTGGCAGGTGTTTTCCTGGTCCTGTGCCTGCTGCTGCGCAGCTTTGTTGCTCCGTTATATATCATGGCAATCGTTACTTTTGCCTATGTCGCCACCATGGGGATTTCGACCTGGTTATTCAGCGATATTCTTGGGCATTCGGGCGTCAGCTTTGCGGTTCCGATCATCGTCTTCGTACTGATGATCTCCCTGGGCGCCGACTACAACATCTTCATGATGTCGCGAATACGTGAGGAAGCGCATGAAAAACCGATGAAGGAAGCGATTCGCAGCGCTATTATGAACACCGGTTACGTAATTATGGCTTGCGGTGTGATACTGGGAGGCACTTTCCTGGCAATGCTCATATCTCCCATCCAGACCATGTTCCAATTGGGCGTGGCTGTCGCCATCGGCGTCTTTGTAGAGACCTTTGTGGTGATTGTTTTCCTGTTGCCGGCAATGGCAACCATGTTCGGGCGGGCAAGCTGGTGGCCGTTTGGGCATAAGAAACTGGGCATCAAGAGGGATCAGTAATCAAATGAGAAGGGGGGCTGAAAAGCCCCCCTTGATTTTTAATCATTTAC
>JAAYNN010000022.1 GCA_012520835.1 Dehalococcoidales bacterium | reverse complement strand
CCAAGGACCCGTTGCTTGGCGATGCGCTGGAGCTGGCGAAAGAACACGAGAAGATTTCGACTTCGTTCCTGCAACGCAAACTGCACATCGGCTACCCCAGGGCTGCCAGATTGATGGAACAGCTGGAGGAGGAACTGGGGAAGGTCATCGACGACGGAGGGGCGAAGGCTTAATAAGTCATCATTGCGAGTCCATTCCCAAAGGGAAGGCAAAGCAATCTTTACCGAACAGTGCTGGCAAGTAACGGCAATATATTCGGTATAGATTGCCATCATGATTCGACAAACACCGCTAATCGTCGCCGTTATGGTTCGATCCCGACCTGTCGGGATTTCGTTCCGAATTTCGGAACTCAACATCCTTCGATAATGTTCTGATAATACCCGCGCATCCTGAGCTTGCCGAAGGATACGAACGGCTTCATTACCCACCCCCTTGACTTCAGAATGACAGTAGCCCATTGTCATGCTGAATTCGTAGAGGACGAATGAAGCATCTGGAGAGGGATAGATAAACACGAATTATCCCTCACCAGTTTCATTTCATTCAACAGCTTCCCTCGGAGAAAAGTGGCGAGTCCCGGCTTGACAGGACGAGCCTGATGAGGGGCGTTAAGATATCAAGCAAATAATATTTAATTAAGAGGAAGTAGAGGACTTACTTCTTCTTTCTGGCTAACCTCTTAAACAGGGAATCGATATATACTCTTGCAGAGCTCTTGCCGTGCTTCTGCATCGCTTCTTTCTTGCTTGCCAGTTTTCTTTCGCGGCGTTCCTGCTTTGTTTCGATTACAACTTCATCATTATTCATATTCATTGCGGCAACTCCTTTGTAATAAGTTCTCTGCGTAGCTCAATAATGCGATCGCGCAGTAATGCAGCTTTTTCGAATTCCATGTTCTTTGCCAGTTTCTTCATCTGTTTCTCGAGTTCTATTATAAGGCGTGCAACGTCTTCTCTGGTCTGGGGAATTGCAGTATACCCCATTTTCGGCTCGGCGGCAACCCCCACCCTGACGCGCTCGGTGATATCATTGATGGCTTTCTTGATGCCCTGCGGGGTGATATTGTGCTCTGCATTATATATTTCCTGGATGCGGCGGCGGCGGTTCACTTCGTCAATGGCACGCTGCATCGAGCCGGTAATCGTATCGGCATACATGATGACATGCCCGTCGATATGGCGCGCCGCCCTGCCCATCGTCTGAATGAGCGCCCCCTCGGAGCGCAGGAAACCCTCTTTATCGGCATCCAGTATGGCAACCAGGCTGACCTCGGGCAAGTCCAACCCTTCGCGCAGAAGATTGATGCCGACTACCACATCATAGACCCCCAGGCGCAGGTCGCGCAGGATTTCGACACGTTCGAGGGTATCGATTTCCGAGTGCAGGTAGTGGGTCTTGATATCCATTTCAATCAGGTAATCAGCCAGCTTCTCCGCCAGCGCCTTCGTCAGCGTAGTTACCAGACAGCGCTCTTTCTTAGCCGACCTGAGCTTGATCTGCGCCAGTAAATCATCGATTTGACCGTTGCTGGGTTTGATTTCAATCGTCGGCTCTAAAAGCCCGGTGGGACGCACCAGCTGTTCGACTACCTGGATGCTGTTTTTCAATTCATAATCGGCAGGCGTTGCCGATGTAAAGATGACCTGATTGATGCGCTCCTGAAACTCATCGAAGTTCAAGGGGCGGTTATCCAGTGCCGAAGGCAGTCTGAAGCCGTATTCCACCAGCGTTTCCTTGCGCGCACGGTCGCCGTTGTACATGCCGCGAACCTGTGGTACCGTCATGTGCGATTCGTCGATAATCAGCAGAAAATCCTTCGGAAAATAATCCAAAAGAGTATAGGGAGAACTGCCGGGGGCGCGCTGCGAGAGGTGGCGCGAGTAGTTTTCGACGCCGTTGCAGTAGCCGGCTTCCGCCAGCATCTCGAGGTCGAAATTGGTGCGCTGCTCAAGGCGTGCCGCTTCCAGCACTTTGTCCTGCTTTTTAAATTCCTCCAGCCTTTCCGCCAGTTCCTCCCTGATGGTTTCGATGGCTGATACCAGCCTTTCATGCGAGGTAACGAAGTGCTTGGCCGGATATATATCGATTTTATCCACTACCTCCACGAACTCGCCGCTTAAAGGGTCGATTCTGACGATGCGTTCGACCTCGTCGCCGAAAAACTCGACTCGCAGGGCGATATCTTCGTATGCCGGCTGGAGCTCGAGTGTATCGCCGCGGATGCGGAACTTGCCGCGCGTAAAATCGATGTCGTTGCGCTCATACTGCATATCCACCAGTTTGCGCAGTACTTCGTTGCGCCGATAGACCTGCCCCTTTTCGAGGCTTAAAACAAAACTACGGTATTCTTCCGGTTCGCCCAGGCCGTAGATGCATGAAACCGAGGCCACGATGACCACGTCGCGCCGCTCGAAGAGCGAACGTGTGGCGGCATTGCGCAGCTTATCGATTTCCTCGTTGATATCGATTTCCTTTTCGATATAGGTATCGGAACGCGGAATATATGCCTCCGGCTGATAGTAATCGTAATAGCTGACGAAGTACTCCACGGCGTTCTCGGGGAAGAACTCCCTGAACTCGGAATAGAGCTGTGCCGCCAGCGTCTTGTTGTGGCTGATGACCAGCGTCGGCCGCTGCACGCGTTCGATAACATTAGCCATGGCAAAGGTCTTGCCGCTGCCGGTAACACCCAGCAGGGTTTGGCCTTTATATCCTTTATTGAGGCCGTCGACCAGTTTTTCCACTGCCTGCGGCTGGTCGCCGGTCAAACCGAAATCGGAGAATATTTTAAAATCCGGCATAATTATAGTATAGAGGTTAAGGACTGGAGTGACAATGGGTGACTGAAGGATCCGAAGGACGGGGAGTACCAGCACAAAGGTATCCGCGACAACAGGGAGAACTGAGATTTCCGTTCGTCCTGAGTCCCGACCTGTCGGGAAAGGGTCAAATGAACAGAAGAAAACATACTTGCTAATCGCCGCCGTTATGGTTCGACACGCTCACCACGAACGGCTTTGGTATTACCCCTCCCCAGATGCCTCGTTCGACCACCACGAATTCGGCATGACAATTGGTTAGGCTATCACAAACCCAGCATGACAAATAGGAATTGCGTTGTGCGGAGTACCCACACAATTGTCATTCTGAGGCGAAGCCGAAGAATCTAAGGCCTATCGAATGGTATTTAGATGCTTTGCTGCGCCAGCATGACAATGCAATTAAGTGTCATCTTGAAGTCACGGGGGTGACTGGAGGATCTGGGGGGTGGGGTTAAAAAATACTATCTGCTAGATGTTGCCGATAAATCCCATATATCGTTTGGCAGCCTGCAACAACTAATCACATGCCTTTTGAATGGCATCAAAATCGATATTGATATATAATTTCTGTAAAAGTATGATAGACTGGATATAGCAAGGAGACTGATAATGGCAAAAATGCCCCTTAAAGTGATAGAAATGATTAATGCCAATCCGATACTGCCCAAAGTGCTGTGCACCTGCGATGCGGAAGGTAATTTGAATGCCGTCCCCAAGGGGACTTTATATGCGCTGGATGACGAAACGATTGTTTTCGCCGATATCTGGGGATTTAAAACCAACCAGAACCTGGAAGTCAACAAGAAAGTGGCGGTAACCGTTTTTTCCAACCAGATGCTGCCGGTCGGCTACCAGGTCAAGGGTACTTTCCAGGGCTTTGTCAAAGAGGGCGAGATTTACGACGTATACGCCAAAAACGTAAAAGAACAGATCAACATGGAAATACCTTCCGTCGGCGTTATCAAGGTGGACTCGGTTTATACGCACTGCCTGCCGGAACCCGGACTGCAGCTGGCATAATCAAATGCACTTAGATTAGTAGATAAGTATCGTGTCTTTAACTATCCGCTGCATACGAGACGGAAGGACTGATTTATCTTTCGACCGGATTGCGCACCGGGATGCATGAAACCGATAAAAGCCCTGAAAGCCATTTCAAGAGCAGCTTGGCCTGGTCGAGCGTCAATTTCGCCTCCATCAGTGTTTCATACACGAACTGCGGATTTTCATAACAGCGGTCGGTGGAAATATCCACTATGCTGATTTTCCCGATTCCCCTGTAGATATCGGCCGGAGACAGGCCGCTCTCCCTGATGGCTTTTTCAAAGAAGCGGACCGTCTTTACCATCGGGTGCAGGGAGGGGAGGACAACATTATCGTTTCCCTCGACCAGCTTCATGTAAATCTTGTTATCAACCGATGAAAGCACCAGTTTGTAATAGAGGGCATCGCTGTCCTCTTCTTCTTTATTCAGATTGTTATTGGTAAAATAGTTGTCGTAGATGTATTCCCGCGAGAATTCGGCGTTGCCGTTTACGGAATCGCCGGCTACTTTGCCCAATGCCGCCAGCAATAAATGAATGGTTACCAGCCGCTGGTGGCCGTCGATCAATACCAACTTGGGTATTTGGTAGGTACAGAACAGCCCTTTTTCCAGAATCATGAAAAGGCCGATATAGTGCTCTGTAATTGACTCGTCCGTTGAAAGGCGTGCTATAGTATCCCAGACCTCGGCGCGTTTTTCATCGCTGATGTCGTAAGACGACTGGCTGTCGGGCAAAATCAGTTGTTTCGGTTCGCGCAAAAAATTTACTAAATTGGTTCTCGAAGCTTCCATGGACAGGCTATCTCCTGCTTGAAAATATCATTATAACATGTGTGTAAGCTAGTCTAACATTATTGCTTTTTTGAGTCAAAATCAAGCCTGTTTTTTTTAAAACATCTTTGTGATAGAATAAACAGAATCCTGAAAACGTATTCGTGAAACGATCATAGAATGAATAGAAAAATTTCGCTGGTCATTCCGGCCTACAAGGAAAAGGACAATATCGAACCCCTGGTAACCCGGCTCTCTGCCGCTCTGGCCGGTTATCAGTTTGAAATAGTCATCATGGACGACAACAGCAGAGACGGCAGCGAAGAACTGGTCCAATCCCTGTCGGCTCAATTCCCGGTGAAAATAATTGTCAGGCGCGACAAAAAAGGGCTGGCATCGGCCGTGGTGGACGGATTCGAACATGCCGCAAGCGACATTATCGTTGTCATGGATGCCGACCTACAGCATCCGCCGGAAGTTGTTCCGTCACTGGTTGAGGCAATTTATCAGGGAGCGGATGTCGCCATCGGCTCCAGGTACATCGAGGGGGGAGGCTGCGAGGGGTGGGGCGTCGTACGCCGTATAATATCCAAGGGAGCTGCTTTTATTTCCCACATGTTTCTGCCTTCGACCAGAAAAATCAAGGACCCGATGTCGGGTTTCTTCGTCATAAAAAGAGAGGTGGTAAAAGACGCCAAGTTGAATCCCTCCGGCTTCAAGATTTTATTGGAAATCCTGATGCTGGGAAAATGGAAGTCGGCCGTCGAAGTGCCCTTTATGTTCGTTACGCGCAGCCGCGGCGAAAGCAAGCTGAACGCCAAACAGCAGCTGGATTATTTAAAGCACATCTACAGTCTGATGCAGCGCACCGGTGAACTGGTACGCCTTATCAAGTTCTGCATCGTCGGCGGCAGCGGAGTTATCGTTAATCTCGGTTTATACGCCCTGTTGACGCGCTATGCCGGTTTTACATCCATCGCCGATATCTCAGCCGGCATTCTTTCGGGCAATATCGCCCTTACCATCAGCATAGAGACATCGATAATTACCAACTTTATCCTGAATAACTTCTTCACTTTTTCCGACCGCAATGCGGGAGGCATTGTTTCCTTCTTCAAGCGGCTTCTGAATTTCAACCTGATATGCCTGATCGGAGCCTTGATACAAATCGGAATAACCAATTTGTTTGCCGTCGTTATCGGCTTGCATGACATCATATCGGTACTGATTGGTATCGTCGTCGCCTTTCTCTGGAATTATCTGTTAAATAATTTCTTGACATGGAAAAAATAAAAAGCGCATTTTTCAAGTTCATCAACTGGCAGTATTGCGGGTTATTTTTGATAATCCTGTTTTCGCTTGTAATGCATTTAAGCGTCATTACTCAACCCTCCGACGGTTATATCTTCGACGAAACCTATTATATTAAAGATGCCCAGAATATTATCGATCTGCATACCACCGACCGCCCGGAGCATCCGCCGCTATCGAAGCTGATAATTGTCGGCGGCATCCAGCTTTTCGGTGATAATCCCATCGGCTGGCGACTGCCCCCGATACTGTTCGGTATCGCCAACCTGTTTTTGCTATTTCTGATTTGCCGGCAGTTGAAGCTCTCGGTGATGGTTTCCACGCTGGCTACTTTTCTGCTGGCGCTTGAGAATCTCAACTTTTTAATCTCCAGTATCGATATGCTGGACGTTTACAGCCTGTTTTTCGTACTTTTAGCTTTCTGGCTCTATCTGAAGGATAGGTTCTTTTTAGCCTGCGCCTGTCTCGGGCTTTCAATGCTCTGCAAGATGACCGGCGCCCTCGGCTGCGTGGTCATCGGCCTGCACTGGCTGTTTGCCGGCCACCGCAAACCGCTGCGTTTCCTGCTTTCGATATACATGGTACCCATTGCTTTTTTCGCCGGTTTATTTGTCTGCGATTCGATAATTTATATGAAATGGATAAATCCGTTTACGGACTTTGTTGATATGATGAAGTCGGCGGGCACCCTGACATTCAAAGATTATAGCGGAGGATGGGAAGCCTACCCCTGGTTATGGATATTCGTTCCACAGAACCCCATCTTCTTCGGAACCGATGTCATCAGGTGGCAGGGGCTTATCAGCCCGACACTGATGTACACAATTATTCCCGTTTACGGCTACCTGATATACCGCTTTATCAAGGGTGAGCGGCAGAGCCTTTTCAGCATGCTCTGGTTCTGCGGCATGTACTTGAGCTGGATACCGATTGTACTGATTACCGACCGGCTGACCTACTATTTCTATTTCTATCCGACCATCGGCGCCGTGGCTATGGGCATGGCAATGGTAATGGAAAAATTGAATAAGGGGCGCCTGGGAAAAGCAATCCTCCTTTTGTGGCTCTCGGGACATGTTGCCTCATTTATAGTTCTTTCTCCCATGCAGTTATGGCTGTCTATTCCGCTCTGCCTGATACTTCTGGCTTACATCGTCTGGTACATGGGAATACTGCAAAAAAGCGATCCTGCAACGGTCGATGTACCCGATGCTGTCCCGGAACTCCCGGCGGATGCCGGCGTAGATATTTTACCGGAACACACTCCCGACTCCGCAGTCATTCAGGTTGATAAGCAGTCGGAACAATAGTACAATTAATTATATTCATTTTATTCCCCAGGAAGGAGATTTATGAACTCTTTAAATCAAAACGACCCGGAAATCAGTCAGGCTATCGAACAGGAGAAAAAACGCCAGCGTGAAACGATAAACCTGATTGCTTCCGAAAACTATGCCAGTAAAGCCGTGCTTGAAGCACAGGGTACTTTTTTAACAAACAAATATGCCGAAGGATACTCCGGCAAACGCTATTACGGCGGCTGTGAGGATGTCGATATTATCGAAACAATCGCCATAGAGCGTGCCAAAGAACTTTTCCGTGCCGAACACGCCAACGTGCAGCCGCACAGCGGGGCGCAGGCCAATATGGCGGTTTACTTCGCCCTGGTAAATCCGGGAGACACCGTCATGGGCATGAGCCTCCCTCATGGAGGTCATTTAACGCACGGCGCATCGGCAAACTTCTCAGGCAGGTATTATAACATCGTATCCTATGGGCTGAACCCGGAAACCGAGCGCATCGACTATGAAGAAGTCGAAAAAATAGCCATGGAGCATAAACCGAAGATGATAATTGCCGGCTCCAGCGCCTATCCGAGGGTAATTGATTTCGAACGTTTCAGGTATATTGCCGATAAAGCCGGCGCCATACTGATGGCGGATATGGCTCATATTGCCGGCCTGGTAGCTGCCGGATTGCATCCCTCCCCGGTTCCCTATGCCCAGGTGGTAACATCCACCACGCACAAAACATTAAGGGGGCCGCGCGGCGGTTTCATACTGTGTACACATGAACTGGCCAAAGGCATCGATTCTGCGGTCTTCCCCAGGATGCAGGGCGGGCCTTTAATGCATGTCATCGCTGCCAAGGCGGTCGCTTTTAAAGAAGCCATGCAGCCGGATTTCTATAAATACCAGAAAGCCATTATCGAGAATACGAATACACTGGCTACCGAGCTTAAAAGAATGGGACTGCGGCTGGTTTCCGGCGGAACGGATAACCACCTGATGCTGGTAGACCTGTGCGGCAGCGGCGTCAACGGCAAGGAAGCCGAGGAAGCGCTGGGACGCGCTGCTATCGTTGTCAACCGCAACACCGTTCCCTTCGATACTGCCTCTACGGCGCGTATCCCGGGCGGAATGAGGCTGGGAACAGCTGCGGTAACCTCGCGCGGTTTCGGGACGGAAGAAATGAAACGCATTGCCGTTATGATCATGAAAATTATCAAAAATATCAACGATACGGAATTACAGGCTCAAATCAAGAATGAAGTAGCCGAAATATGCAAACGATTCCCGGTTCCGGGAATCGATAAATAGCCAGAAGGATTGTAATGATGTACAGGGAGATTTCTATGGATGAACTTAAGGTATTTACAGGCAACGCTAATCCCGATTTAGCCAAAGCCGTTGTTGAATATCTTGGTATTCCTCTGGGAAAATGCGAAGTTATGCAGTTCAGCAACGAAAACTCTTTCGTGCGTATATTGGAAAACGTCCGATCGCGTGACACTTTCGTTATACAACCGATATGTTCCCCCGTTAACCAGAGCCTGGTGGAATTACTTATCATGATAGATGCCTTGAAGAGGGCTTCCGCCGACCGCATAACCGCCGTTGTATCGTATTACGGCTACGGCCGCACCGATAAAAAAGACCAGCCCAGAGTACCTATTACCGCCCGGCTGGTGGCAGACCTGCTGACGGTCGCCGGCGCCAACCGCATTCTGACGGTTGACCTGCACGCCGCTCAAATCCAGGGCTTCTTCAACATACCCGTGGATGAACTGACTGCTATCGACATCATCAGCAATTACTTTAAGCAGAAGAAATTAAAAGATCTGGTGGTGGTGGCTACCGATATCGGCAGCACCAAGCGCGCCCGTGATTATGCCGCTAAACTCAATGCCCCACTGGCAATCATGGAGAAGAGGCGCATCGGAAATGTCGACCAGACCGAAACCCTGAATATTATCGGTGAAGTAGCCGGAAAGACCGCTCTTACTGTGGATGATGAAATCGATACCGGCGGCTCGCTGGTGAATACCGTAAATGCATTGTTGAATAACGGCTCGAAAGAGGTTTATGCCTGTTGCACCCACCCCGTCTTTTCGGGGCCTGCCATCGAACGCATTGCAGCTTCTCCCGTCAAGGAAGTGGTGGTAACCGATACCATCCCTGTCTCCGGCAAGAAAAAGCTGGATAAGATTACCGTCTTACCCATCGCTCCGCTGCTTGGAGAGGCCATTAGGCGTATCCATACCGGGCAATCGGTCGGGGAACTGTTCGAGCCCAAAAAACCATTGTATGATAATAGTATATAAAGCCAGAGGGGAATTGGAAGCCCAGCTGATCAAGGGGATGCTGGACGGTTACAATATACCCTGTATACTCCGTTCCAATGCCGCCGGCTCGGTTCACAGCTTCGTTTTCGATGGCATGGGGGAAGTCAGGGTAATGGTCCCTGAAGCATACGCCGAGGAAGCGCAGAATATTATCAACTCGGAGTATCAACCCGATGCGCAAAACCATGAGGATGAGGACCTTCCCCCGACTCATGGTAATTAGAACCGGTAAATCATTACATTAAAAGGTGATCAGATGTTTAAATTATTTGGAGGTTCCGGAGACTCCAACGAAAAAGTAATCAAGCGGCTACAACCGCTAGTCGATAAAATAAATGCACTCGAACCCGATTTCAAAAAGCTCAGCGATACCGAGTTGCGCGCCAAGACGGATGAATTTAAAGCCAGGCTGAAAGACGGCGCTACACTGGACGAATTGATGCCGGAAGCCTTTGCCGCGGTACGTGAAGCGGCCTGGCGCACCATAGGTAAAAGGCATTACGACGTCCAGTTGATAGGCGGCATAATTTTACACCAGGGTAAAATCGCCGAAATGAAAACCGGTGAAGGTAAAACACTGGTAGCTACATTGCCATTATATCTTAATTCGCTGACCGGGGACGGCTGCCATCTGGTTACCGTCAATGATTACCTGGCACGGCGCGACCCATACTGGATGGGGCCGGTCTTCCATGCCCTTGGCGTCAGTGTTGCCAGCATTTATCCGATGCAGAAAGCTGACGAGCATACCCCTTCGTTATTATTCGACCCGGACTACGATTCCGGTAAGGAGAATGACGTCTGGAAACACTTCAAACCGATAACCAGGCAGGAAGCCTATAAAGCCGATATCACCTACGGCACCTCAGCCGAATTCGGTTTCGATTACCTGCGCGATAACATGGCAATCGATACGGCCAGATGCGTGCAGAGGCCGTTGAATTATGCCATCGTCGATGAGGTGGATAACCTTTTAATCGATGAAGCGCGTACTCCGCTGATTATCAGTGCCCCGGATATGGAAGCCGGACAAAAATACCAGATATTCGCCCGCCTGATTCAGAGGCTCACTCCCGAGGCGGACTACGAGATAAAACTGAAGGAACGCATTGCCGAATTAACCGATGACGGTTTTGCCAAGATGGAAACCCTGATTGCCCGCGAGGGACTGCTTAAAGACGGCAGCGGACTGTATGACCCGGAAAACGCCGACCTGATGCGCCACCTGCGCAATGCCCTGAATGCCCGTGAGTTCTACAAGAGAGACCATCAATACGTTGTAAAAGACGGAGAGGTAATAATCGTAGATGAATTCACCGGAAGAATGATGCACGGCCGGCGCTATTCGGAAGGTCTGCACCAGGCCATCGAAGCCAAAGAAGGAGTTAAAATCCAGCAGGAGAGCCGCACATATGCCACCATCACCATCCAGAACTACTTCCGCATGTATAAAAAGCTGGCCGGCATGACCGGCACCGCCGTTACCGAAGCCGAAGAGTTCCATAAAATCTATAAACTGGAGGTGGTCGTCATTCCCACCAACAAACCACTGGCAAGGGAGGATTTCGCCGACCAGATTTACAAGGATATCGAGGCCAAGTTCAAGGCGGTGGTCAGAGAAGTCGACGAGGTTAAAAAGAGCGGCAGGCCGGTGCTTATCGGCACCGTATCGATTGAAAAATCCGAGTACCTGTCAGAAATGCTGAAAAGAAAAGGCATCAAGCACGAAGTACTCAACGCCAAGCAGCACGAAAGAGAGGCTAACATCATCGCCGAAGCCGGCAAACCGGGAGCGGTTACCGTAGCCACCAATATGGCCGGACGCGGCGTCGATATCATACTCGGAGGCAGAGCGCCCGATGAGACAGACAGTAAAGAATGGAAGGAATGGAAAGAGCGGCACGACCGGGTAATTGAACTGGGCGGCCTGCATGTAGTCGGCACCGAGCGTCACGAAGCGCGCCGTATCGATAACCAGTTGCGCGGCAGGGCCGGACGACAGGGAGATCCGGGCAGTTCGCGCTTCTTCGTTTCTCTTGAAGACGACGTCATGAAGCGTTTCGGCGGCGACCGTATTAAAGGCATCATGGAAACGATGGGGCTGGACGAAAACACCCCCATTGAGAACAAGCTTATCAGCCGTTCCATAGAAAACGCCCAGATTCGCGTCGAAGGCTACCATTTTGACATCCGCAAACACCTGGTCAATTACGATGACGTTATTAACAAACAGCGCGAAATCATATACGGCGAACGTCTTAAAATAATCAGCGGAGCAGACCTGAAAGCCAATATCCTGTCGCTGGTGGAAAAAGAGCTGAAGAACATCGTAGATGCCCACTCCGGCGGTTATGATATGGAGGAAGCGGCAGCCTCTATCGTTAATGAAACGAAAGCTATTATGCCGTTATCTCCCGAAATCAGTGCTGAAGAGCTCTCCAAAATGAGCGCCGAAGAGATCAGGGACCGCTTAATATCATATTCAAAAGAACTTTATGAAAGCAAGGAAGCCGAGGTCGGCCACGATAATATGCGGCTGCTGGAAAGGCTTTTAATGCTGCGCATCATAGATACCGCCTGGGTGGAACACCTGACAGCTATGGAAAATATGAGACAGGGCATCGGCTTGCAGGCAATAGCTCAGCGCGACCCGCTGGTAGCTTATAAACGCCAGAGCCACGAGATGTTCGACGACCTGATGTTTGCCATACAGAATAATGTGGTGCGTTCCATCTTCAAGATGACTATCAGGAAAGGCGCACCGCCTCCCAAGCCGGTCAATGTTATGGCAAAAGCCACCGGCGAGGAGAGAGAGAGCAAGATACAGAAAGCGCCTAAAGTCGATGGAAAAACTATCGGCAGAAACGACCCCTGCCCCTGCGGCAGCGGCAAGAAATACAAGAAGTGCTGCAGGCAGTAAAACGATTGTAATACGTGCATATTTAAACCAATTAAATTTGTTTACAATGAATACACTGTAAACACAGAGGTGATTGTATGAGCTTCAAATCACTTACGAACACAGAAAAATTTAATATAGTGATAAAGAGAAATACGTTCTTCTTTCATAATGAAGATTTTGAGAACCAAACGGAAGCATATATAAGTTCGTTATCTAAGTTGTTACTTTTACTAAAACAAGAACTAGAAACTAAAAAGACAATTGAGGATAAAAAAGCAATCATCACCAAGCTAATTATGGAGAAAGAAGATGGCCTTTATGCAATATTGTCACTGAGTTCAATTTCTGAGGAATTCCTTTTAAGACTATTTACTTTTATTAGGATAGTAGATGATAATGAGTTAAACAAGCTGATTGTAAAAGGGGCGTTTCCTGAACAGAAGAATTATAACGAATGGAGTAAGCAATATTTATTTAAGCGCATTAGAAATAATAAGGAATTAGCTAGTACTTTAGTTAATTTGCTCTTTGAAGGTTTTTCAGTCCCATTATTACAAAAAGTAATCCCATTATTTGAACTTAAAAAATTTAATTTTGGAAAATTAGATTTCTCAACAGAAAATCTATTAGATAGCCTTGTCAGACATTCCAGAAAAGGTAGCTATAAAGCCAGCGGATATAATGATGCTATTAATTTAGTCACATCAATACTTGATAAAAATTCCATTTCTTGGCAAGCGAACAAGATAGTAGAATATCTAGGAAGAAAAATAGATTTAGTGATACCAGATATTACCAATCCACAAATTTTTATTGAGTCTTCATACGAGGTGACTACTTCTTCTGGTATGGGCGATAAAGCAAAAACAGAAATGGGAGTTGCAGAAGATATTAGAAGGTATTATCAGAATGCAGTTTTCATTGGGTTTGTTGACGGTATTGGCTGGTATGCAAGACAAAACGATTTAAAAAGATTGATTTCAGCTTTCGACAACGTCTTTACTTTTGAAAAATCAGAACTCGAAAGATTTATAGATTACATTAATAATTTCCTTGAACAACCAAAGCTTAAGTAAAACCATGAAAGAACTTTCAACGTTAAGCAATAAAGCAATATTAGGTGATGCTTTAGAAATAATGAAACAAATTCCCAGCGAAAGTGTCGATATGACATTTGCTGACCCGCCGTTCAATTTAAATAAAAAATACGGGAAATATTACGATGAAAAAAATATTTCCGATTATTTTTCTTGGTGTAATGAGTGGTTGCAACAAATGGTTAGAATTACAAAACCCACAGGGTCAATATTTGTGCATAATATACCCAAATGGCTCACTTATTACTCTACATTATTAAATGATCTAGCTAAATTTAAACACTGGATAGCATGGGATGCAATGGGTGCGCCATTAGGAAAAACAATCTTACCTAATCATTATGGAATTCTATGGTACGTTAAATCAGACAAGTTTAAATTTTTTGATGTTCGCGCACCTCATCGTTATTGTAGAGAATGTGATGCATTATTAAAAGACTATGGTGGAAAAAAGAACCAAATTCACCCATTTGGAACTTTAATTAGCGATGTGTGGACTGATATATATAGAATAAGGCATGTTAATCGTCGTGATGATCATCCCTGTCAATTACCAATACATTTATTAGAACGACTTATTTTAATGGTAACGGAAGAGGCTGATATCGTCTTGGACCCATTTTTAGGAACAGGAACAACAGCAATAGCTGCAAAAAGATTAGGAAGAAAATATATTGGGATAGATATCGATAGTGAATATATTCAAATTGCCCAAGCGAAACTAGAAGATACTTATCCTATAAAAATTAATAACTGTTATGTATCAATTTTCCTAGACAAAATTATTACTATCCGTGATTTAGACTATGACAAAATAGCGCCCTTTTTACTAACAAAACAACTTTATGTTAAGAAAGGCATAACAAAAACATTGACCCAACCAACACTAAACAAATCATTAGTATCAACAATAGAAAATCCAAAAAGCAATATACTTAAAAAGTTAGAACTAACGCCACAAATTAAGCTAATGGAAAAGAAAACCGGATACAAAGGCATAAAACAAGTATGAAAATAATTATCAGCAATAATTCCAAAACCTATTAAATTTTTCCAATAAAGTAATACCCTACGTAAATTATAAATATCTAGAATAAAGATGAACGTACATACCAATCAGCCGGCACCGCCGGAAGAAAAAGCCATCAAGCATTTGCGGGATTCCATCACTGCCGGCAAGCACTGGTACCTTGCCCTGCTGGAAGCGGTTAACATGTGGCAGATTCCGGAAGAAAAAGTGGGCAAACGCAAATATAAGTACATCATCGGGGAAGATGCCTTCGACTGGCTGCTTTTAGCTGAAAGACTGTGCCGTACAGTCGATGAACTGCTGCCGGAGGAAGAAAAATACGCCCTGCTTTTCAACGGAGAGCCGCCGCTCAAAATAGAGCCGGAGGAATTCAGGAGATTAATCGGAGAGCAGAAATACCAGCAGCACCTCAACTTTTTCTACGGGATAACCGTCGAGGAAGTTCTATTACAGGTAGTCGAGGACGAGGTGCGCAAAGAACGGTCTCTCGACTATATCAGGGAAGAGAGCATCACCAACGAAACCTATAAACGCATTTACGACATGACTCAAGCAGAGCTTTTAAAGCTTTTCAAGCGAGAGAAGGGTTATCACTACCTGCATGAAATGGATATGACAATGCTCAAAGAGTTCACTTACTGGTCTTTTAAATACCGGCTGAAAACCTGCGACAGGGCACGCATTGCCAGCGATACCAGGAAAGCCCTGACCTGGCTTAAGGAGAAAACCGGCAAGAATACACAGGGCTTTGGCTAGTTTTATGTTAAGCACATTTGACACAGCAACCTTGTATATGACAGAATTGCCAGCAGATTAGATAAATCACCGGTAACAAAATTGAATATCAACAGGAGGTAATATGCGCAATATCAAGGCTACTTTGATTATCTGCGGTGCTATTTATATAGTAGAAGGCTTCGTTTTCCTGGTTGCACCGGACAGAATCGCCGATTTATACGGATTTCTGGATTTAAGCGACAGCATGAAATTCCTGATGACCATCATCGGAAGCGCCTTCGTTGCCGCCGGAGCCTGGTTTATCATGGCCATCCTCGACCCTATCCGCAACATCAATGTCATCAAATTTGCCATATTATGGTGCAGCCTGTTCGCAATCAGCCCGCTCTACGGACTGTGGAAGGGCTATGTCGATTTCAACCAGATCTGGCTGGGCATGGCCATCAATGCCGTTTTTGTAGCTGCACTGTTAATCTTCTACCCAAGGGAAAAAATCGAAACTTAACTTACAAAACTTACTATGAAACGAAAAGCCGCTCTCATTATAGAGCGGCTTTCTTGTCATTCCGGGGGCAACACAAGTGGATGAAGTCCGGGAAGCCGGAATGACAGTATTAACTATGCTTCCAGATGAGCCAGGTGCTCTTTCAATTTTTCCAGCTTATCCTGCTTGCCTGCCAGATTGGCTCTCTCTTTTTCTACCACCTGCGGAGGAGCTTTCGATAGGAACGCCTCGTCCTTGAGCCTGCCTTCGAGACGAACGACTTCGCTCTGCATCTGTTCGATTTCTTTCTGAATGCGCTTCTTCTCCGCCTCTATATCCACCATGCTCTGCATGGGAATAATCACTTCCACGCCTTTAAGCACCGTAACCAGCGAATTCTCCGGCGGTGCTCCCTCCCTGTTTCGCAGAATCGTCGGAACAGCTTTAGCCAGTGTCTGTATGGCTGAGCTGTAAGCGGCTATCTCTTTTTCCATCTCTCCAGCGTAAATTATCGCCTCGATTTGCCTCGATTGCTCCACCTTATATTCGGCTCTGGTATTGCGGATAGAGCGGATGATTTCAACCACCGAAGCCATCACTTCCTCGGCGACAGCATCCTTGAAAGATTCGTCGGATTGCGGGTACGGAGCAATCATAATGGATTCAGGGCGCGCCTTATCTTCCGGCAATTTGCTTACCACATTCTGCCACAACTCCTCTGTAATAAACGGCATAAATGGATGTAGCAGCCTCAATGATTTCTCCAGCACTTCTATCAGGACAGGGATAGGAGATAACACATTTTCGCTGGTATTCAACCTGACCTTGGTTATTTCGATATACCAGTCGCAGAACTCGCCCCACATGAAATCGTGGATTTGGCGCTGTACTTCCCCGAACTGGAACTCTTGCATCAGCCTGTCGACATCGGCGATGGTAGTATTGAGACGGCTTAAAATCCACATGTCTTCGAGAGGAAGGGATTCTTTTTCGATTTTCATACTGCCGCTATAGGATTCCATGTTCTTTAAAACAAAACGGGTGGCATTCCACATCTTGTTGGCGAAGTTCCTGCCGGCTTCCATCTTAATGGGAGTTATCTTGGTATCGTTGCCCGGTGAAATACCGGTAGAAAGCGCAAAGCGCAGGGCATCGGTGCCATACTGGTCCATCAGCTCCAGCGGGTCGACCACGTTCCCCCTGGTTTTGCTCATTTTATCGCCTTTTTCGTCGCGTACCAGCCCGTGCAGGTAAACGGTATGGAAGGGGATGTCGCCGGTATCTTCTATTCCCATCATTATCATGCGGGCAACCCAGAAGAAGAGGATATCGTAAGCCGTTTCCATCACCGAAGTAGGATAGAAATAGCGGAAATCCTCGGTATCATCGGGCCAGCCGAGCGTCGAATGAGGCCAGAGGGCGGAACTGAACCAGGTATCCAGCACATCCGGGTCCTGCTCGATTTCCGTCGAACCGCACCCCGAACAACGTTGCGGGTCTTTCGTATCAACCGTCAGCGCATCGCACTTTTTGCAGTACCAAACCGGTATGCGATGCCCCCACCAGAGCTGGCGCGAAATGCACCAGTCGCGGATATTTTCCATCCAGTTGAGATAGACCTTGGTGAAACGCTCGGGAAGAATAGTAATGCGCCCGTCGGTGACAGCTGCGATAGCCGGTTTTGCCAGAGGTTCCGTCTTTACAAACCACTGCTTGCTGGCAACCGGCTCTACAATGGTATGGCAGCGGAAGCAATGGCCGATTGAATGGTCATAGGGTTCTATTTTTACCAGCAGCCCGTCCCTGTCGAGGTCGGCGATGATGGTTTTGCGGCAAACGAATCTGTCCAATCCGGTATAGGGGCCGGCATTTTCATTCATGGTAGCGTCTGCATTGAGTATGTTTATCAGCGGCAGGTTGTGCCTCTGCCCGATTTCAAAATCGACCGGGTCATGCGCCGGAGTAACTTTTACGGCACCGGTACCGAACTGCAAATCCACCACGTCATCACCGACAATCGGGATCTCGCGGTTTACGACCGGGACAATCGCTTTTTTACCGATAAGCCCGCCGAAACGCTCATCCGCAGGATTGACGGCGATAGCCGTATCTCCAAGCAGCGTCTCGGGACGGGTAGTGGCAACGGTCAGGAAATTATCGCTGTCGCCTGCCAGCTTATAACGGATATAGTAAAGGTTACCGGTGACATCTTTGTGGTCGACTTCCAGGTCGGACAGTGCGGTAGCACAGCGCGGGCAGCGGTTGATGATGCGCTCTCCACGGTAAATCAATCCCTTGTTATACAGGCGGACGAAAGCCTCTCGTACCGCTCTGCTTAAACCTTCATCCAGTGTAAAACGTTCGCGGCTCCAATCGCAGGAGATGCCGAGTCTCTGGTGCTGATGCATGATGGTATCATGGCACTGCCCGGCCCATTTCCAGGCTCTCTTTTCGAACTTTTCACGCCCCAATTCGTACTTGTTGGTACCTTCCTGTGCCAATTGCCGCTCGACCACCACCTGCGCCGCAATGCCGGCATGGTCGAAACCGGGCAGCCACAAGGTCGGTTCTCCCAGCATGCGGTGCCAGCGAATCATGATATCTTCCAGTGTTGCGGTAAGAGCATGGCCGACATGCAGGCCGCCGGTTACATTGGGAGGCGGCATCATGATGACGAAAGGCTCTTTATCAAGGTCGATTTTCGGCTTGAAATAATCCTTCTTCATCCAGTATTTATACCACTTGGTTTCTACCTTAGCCGCTTCATAGGCTTTCGGCATTTCGTTTTGTTCAGATTCAAACATGCTTGCCCCTTTGAAATTTAGTTAAGAACCCTCTCGATAATACCAGAAGAAAATACGATTAAAAGAGAGGGGCGCCGCCCCTCACAGGTTTCTACTTATTTTACATCAAACAGACTATATTATCTCTTTTATCCTGTCCAGAATTCTGTCCGCCACCTCGCGCTTGGACATCAGCGGAAGCACTTCCGCCCGTTCATTTCTGTCGATGATAGTGACGCGGTTGTTATCGCTGCCGAATCCGCTGTCTTTGGCAGTAATATCGTTGGCTGCGATCAGATGCAGCCCTTTTTCTTTCAATTTGGTTATGGCATTCTCTACCAGGTTCTCGCTCTCAGCGGCAAAACCGACCTTTATAAAGCTGCCCTTGACCTCCGATAGTATATCGGGTGTTTTAATCAGTTTCAGGGAAAGGACGCCATCGGCTTTTTTAATCTTGTTGCCGGAAACTTGTTCAACCTGATAATCGGCTACCGCCGCCGCCATGATTAAAGCGTCGGCTGCGACAACTGCCTCTTCGACCGCCTTTTTCATTTCGCCGGCAGATTCGACCGCTATCATCCTGATTCCGGCAGCAGGATAGCATTCAACCGTAGAAATCAGGGTCACCTCGGCTCCCCGGTCGCGTGCCGCCTGTGCTATAGCAAATCCCATCTTGCCACTGGAACGGTTGCCAATGAAACGCACCGGGTCGATGGCTTCGCGCGTCCCGCCGGCAGTAACCACGAAACGCTTTCCCTTTAAATCACCGCCGCGTGACAGCACCAGCCTAATTATATCGATTATTTCTGCTGTTTCCGGCAAACGTCCCTGCCCGATTTTTCCCGACAGGAGATGCCCGTAACCCGGCTCGATGATGACAAATCCCCTGTCTTTGAGCTTGGAAATGTTTTTCTGCGTCACCGGGTTATTCAACATATTATCGTTCATCGCCGGAGACATGATGACCGGCGTCCTGGTTGCCAGAACGGTCGAACACAGCAGGTTGTCTGCCATGCCGCAAGCCAGCTTGGCAATGGTATTCGCCGTTGCCGGAGCGATGACAATCACATCGGCTGACTCAGCCAGTGATATATGCCCGGCTCTAAAATTCTCCACCGGCTGCCACATATCCGTATGTACCTGCCTGTTGGTAATGCTCTGCAGTGTTCGCGGAGTTATAATTTTCGCAGCCGACTCGGTCATAACCACATCGACGTTGGCTCCCAGTTGACGCAGCTTGCTGGCGATATCGGGCGCTTTGTAAGCGGATATGCCGCCGGTTATGCCTAAAAGTATTGTTTTATCTTTTAAAATATCCATTATTCATGCCCGTTATAATACGATTGATTTATATTTTAGTCTACCCTTAAAGGGTATTGCTCTGCAAGATTACTCCCGGTTCATGCGGTAGATTATCCTCAGACCGATAAGCGTCAGGTCGGGATTCACTTCATCGATAATTCTGGTTTCCTTGGCTATCAAACCGGAAAATCCACCGGTAGCTACCACTTTTACCCTGCCGCCTAATTCTTTCTGCATACGCTGCACCATCCCTTCCACCAGTCCCACATAACCGTAAACCACCCCCGATCTCATGGCGTCAATGGTATTGGTGCCGATTACCTTATTCGGCGGTGCCATGTCAATTCTGGGCAGCATGGCAGCCCTTTGGAAGAGCGCCTCGGCTGAGGAAAGCATTCCCGGAGCAATGGCTCCGCCCAAGTAATCGCCGTTCTTGGAAACGATTTCAAAAGTGGTGGCCGTTCCCAAGTCCACTATGATTACGGGACCGCCATAAAGGTGATGAGCGGCAACGGCAACTACGATACGGTCGGCGCCCACTTCTTTCGGATTATCCATGCAGACGCGTATGCCTGTCTTGACGCCCGCCGCCACAATCAGCGGTGATATATTGAAATAACGCTTTATCATGTCATCGAAGATGAGGGTCAACGGGGGTACTACACTGCATAAAGCTACCTCGGTGATATCGGATGCCTCCAGCCCGCGGTTCTTCAGGATACTGAGAAGCAGTACGGCGCCTTCATCAGCCGTACGGTGAATCGCAGTCGTCATTTGGAAGGTTGCCTTCTTTTTTTCACCCTCGAAGACACCGAAGGTCGTTTCCGTATTGCCGATATCGATAGCTAATAACATATTTTCCTCTTTTAAAACTTTTAAAATAATTCTGACTTTAATTGTTATTATTCAATGAGCCCCGATAAATCGTGATTCATCACAACGATTTACTAACTCTCTTTCAATTTTTTAATCACTTTAGGCAGCACCGGCAGTAAATCGCCGGCCAACATGCCGGTATCGCCCATTTCCGCTTTAACTCTTTCACCGGCTTCTCCGTGCAGCCACACTCCTAGGCAGGCAGCAGTAAAGTTTTCCAGCCCCTGCGCCGCCAGACCGGCAATTATCCCTGCCAGCACGTCGCCGGTACCGGCCGATGCCAGCCCGGGATTGGCAAAAGGCGATACTTTGCACCTGCCGTCAGCTGAAGCAATAACAGTATAGGCTCCTTTCAAAACAACCGTCTTTCTCCACTCCGCGGCAAAGCGCATGGCTGTATTTATCCTGTCCTTCTGTATTTCTTCGATGGATAATCCGGTCAGCCTCGCCATCTCGCCCGGATGCGGGGTCAGTACGGCATCCATAAATAAACTGGATGACCAGGCGGTGCTTTTCGCCAGCACGTTCAATGCATCGGCGTCTATTATAATCGGCATGGGCGGTTTCTTACCGAAGAGCACGGAGCGGATAAAAGCGGCGGTAGTCCCCTGAGACCCCAATCCGCATCCGATTAAAAGCGCATCATAATTATTCAGAGCCTCGAGAACATCTATCGAGGCATCTTCGGAGACGATTCCTTTGCCGGCTTCGCACAAAGGCAAGCAGGTAACTTCATCCAGTTTTACCGCCAGTACCGGCTGCAGGCTGGACGCACTCGCCAGCGTCACCAAACCGGCGCCGGCCCTCATGGCGCCGCTGCATGCCAGATAGGCTGCCCCGATATAATTCAGCGAGCCGGCCGCTGCCAGCACCTTGCCGAAAGTGCCCTTGTTGGCATCTTGCGGAGGTTTGGGCAGCGCTTCTTTAGCCCAACCTGCAGTTATATATTCCAGTTTTACATCCCTTACCATGTATTCGGGGATGCCGATATCGACAACTATTATTTTCCCTGCTTTTTGCGGCCCTTCAGCGATAAATAAGCCTGTCTTGGGAAAGCCAAGCGTGACGGTATAATCAGCAGCCGGACAAGACGGATCGCAATTGCCGTTATCGGCATTCAAACCGGACGGCAGGTCAATGGCCACCAGCTTAAAAGCATGATGATTCTCTCTTGCCTCCGAGATTTTTTGCAGCGCCTCTTGATAGATACCCTCGATGGGGCGATTGCCGCCGGTGCCAAATAAAGCATCGACAACAATATCGGCTGTGCGTAAAAGGTTTCTCAGTTCATCGAGGGCCTTATAGACCATTATACGGCTCTGGTTGACCAGTTTCATGTTTTGGTCGCCGGCACTCCGCTCTCCCAGCAGGAAAACGTGAACTTTAGCTTCCCATTTATCCAGATATCTGGCAGCCACCAGTCCGTCGCCGCCGTTATTTCCCGGCCCGACCAGAATAATGATTTTTTTCTTAAAAGCCTCGCCCAGTATATTGCGGATTTCGGCTGCTGCCTGCTTGCCGGCGTTCTCCATCAGTGTGGCAGCAGTAATGCCGGAATTTTCGCATTCCTGCTCCGCCTGTTTCATGCGAGACGATGTTAAAATCTTCATAGTTGATAACCCTGTAAATAGAGTTTAGCAATACCACCATCGGGGGTCAATAGCAAAGATGAAAAATAATTGTTATTGAGAGGAGTTCATCTACATTGTCATGCTGAGTTCGTGATGGTCGAACGAAGCATCTGGGGTGGGGTTATTAACGCGTTACCGCCTGTTGCCGAGGATACCCTTGTGCTGGTACTCCCCACCCCCCGGATCCTTCAGTCACCCCCTGTGACTTCAGGATGACATTTAATTGTATCTGTCATCTTGAGTGCGGTGAAGCATCTAAATGCCATTCGATAAGCCTTAGATTCTTCGGCTTCGCCTCAGAATGACAATTGTGTAGGTACTCCGCACAACGAAGTTCCTGATT
>JAAYNN010000175.1 GCA_012520835.1 Dehalococcoidales bacterium | reverse complement strand
GCTGGAACAGACCAACATGTATTCTTTCGAGAGGCTGAAGGAGCTCTATCACAAATTGCTGGATACCGATATTGCCATCAAGACCGGCAAATACAACGATGAACTGGCTCTCAACATCCTGATTGCCGAGATGTGTACGACTAAAACATCATGATTGTTTTTGCGGGCATAACAGCAAATTTGCTCTAGTTAAGGAATGTGCCGAATAAATCTCCGGATAAATAACAAACTTGCTCCGTTAACATCCATCCTTTTTCATTCGGATCATATTCATATCCTAAATTGACAGAAACCAGTCCTTAAATTACAATCATATTCTATATATGAATATGACAGGCGATAACATCAGGGAAAGCTTTTTACGTTACTTCGAGGAGAAGGGGCACAAAATCATGCCCAGTTCCTCGCTGGTGCCTCACGGCGACCCGACGCTTTTATTAACGAGCGCTGGCATGGTGCAATTCAAACCGTATTTTCTGGGAGAGAAGCCGCCGGCTGTGCGCATGACCTCCTGCCAGAAGTGTTTCCGTGTTACCGATATCGATGCGGTCGGCGATACCAAGCACCTTACCTTTTTCGAGATGCTGGGAAATTTCAGCATCGGGGATTATTTCAAGGAAGGAGCCATAGATTTTGCCTGGGAATATGTAACGGAACGCCTGAAACTGCCGAAAGAACGCATCTGGATAACCGTTTACAAGGATGACGACGAGGCTTTTAAAATCTGGAACGAAAAAATCGGTGTTCCGGCCGAGCGCATCGTGCGCTGCGGCGATAAGGAGAACTTCTGGGGACCTGCCGGAGATTCCGGCCCCTGCGGTCCCTGCAGCGAACTGCACTACGATTTCGGCAAGGACGTCGGCTGCCGTAAAGCCGATTGCTCTCCCGCCTGTTCCTGTGAGCGCTTTTCCGAAATCTGGAACCTGGTTTTAGTGCAGTATAATCAGGACAAGTCAGGCAAGCGTACCCCGCTGGCGAAGGGGCATATCGATACCGGCATGGGGCTGGAACGCATCACCGTGATTATGCAAAAGAAGAAATCGGTCTACGAAACCGATTTATTTACACCGTTGCTGGAAGCAATTTCCGGGTTATCGGGCATCAGGTACGGCGTTGACAGCGCCATCGATAACAATATGAGAATTGTCGCCGAACATGGCAGGGCAACCACCTTCCTGATTGCCGACGGCGTTTTACCGGGCAACGAGAAACGGAGCTATGTTTTAAGACGCTTGATGCGCCGTGCCATCTTCTTCGGCGAAAAGATAGATCCGGGCAAATCGTTTTTAACCGGGGTTGCAGAAATTACCATCGAAAGGATGAAGCACGAATATCCCGAACTGGATCAGAAGAGGGATTTCATCCTGAAAGTGATACAGGAGGAAGAAGCCAGGTTCCGCGATACTTTAAAGACCGGCACGCAGCTATTGGAATCAATTATGGCTGATATTTCAACCTCCGGCACGAAGGAAATTTCCGGCAAACAGGCTTTCATGTTATATGATACCTATGGCTTTCCGCTCGACCTGACGCAGGAAGTATCTCGCCGGCAGGGATTTACGGTTGATATAGCCGGCTTCGAAGCCGAGATGGAGAAGCAGCGCGAAAAAGCCAAGTCCGCCAACAAGTTCAAGAAAAGCCTGGCACTGGCCGCCGATGTCAAGGTTATCAACGGCTGCGGTGCATATGTCTTTACCGGGTATGAGACGATGTCGGATAAATCCGCTATCACCGGTATATTATCGGATAATAAAAATGTAACCGAAATAAGAGAGGGGCATGAGGCCGCTATCATACTAGATAAAACCCCGTTCTATGCTGAGAAGGGCGGACAGGTGGGCGATACCGGCGAAATAATCGGCTCCATCGGGAAATTCGTGGTTAAAGATACCGTTAAATTAAGCGATAAAATCGTGGCGCATAAGGGATATGTGGCGCAGGGTAGCTTTAAAATCGGGGATGAGGTCATTGCCGAAGTAGATGGCGAGCGCCGCATGGACATCGCTCGCAACCATACCGCAACCCATCTTTTGCATTATGCCCTGCGTAAAGTTCTGGGGGAGCATGTTCAGCAGCGCGGTTCTCTGGTTGCTCCCGATAGGTTGAGGTTTGATTTTTCGCATATGTCCGCCATGACAGAAGAAGAAATCGAAAAAGTACAATCCATCGTCAATTATGAAATACGCCGCAATCACGGCATCTGCCCGGTCAGCATGCCCTACAGGCAGGCTGTTAAAGAGGGTGCTATCGCCATTTTCGATGAGAAATACGGCGATGAGGTCAGGGTGTTGAAAATCGGCAGTCCGCTTATTTCTGCCGAGCTGTGCGGAGGCACGCATGTATCGGCTACCGGCGAAATCGGGTTTTTCCAGATTGTTTCGGAATCCAGCATCGGCGGCGGCATTCGCCGCATCGAGGCGGTTGCCGGCAGGGGAGCGGAGCAGACTGTAAAAAGTAGCATTATCAGTCTGAAGAATGAGATAGTGGCAATTCAATCCGAGTTGGATAAGGAACGCCGCCAGGTAGCGGCATTGCAGCGCGGGCAGGCCAAACAGCAGGCCGATTCGCTGCTCGGTAAAGTCGAAACCGTCAACGGAGTCAGGCTGCTGATTAGCCGTATCGATGCTACCGATATCGATATGATGCGCGACATGGCGGATGCCCTGCGTGCAAAACTGGGCAGCGGCATCGTGGTTTTGGGCGCTGTTATGGAAGATAAGCCGTCATTTATCGTGGCGGTAACACCCGACCTAGTCAAGAAGGGTTATCAGGCGGGCAAGCTGGTAAAGCATATTTCGTCCCTGGCCGGGGGCGGGGGCGGCGGCAAGCCGGATATGGCACAGGGCGGGGGCAGGGATATAGCAAAACTGGAAGAAGCCATCAATTCCGTTAAGGGGATAATATAGAAAATACTGATTGTCTGTGCAGGAGATAGCGGGATGCGTTCGCTGGGTCTTGATGTGGGTGATAAGAGAATCGGGGTGGCGATGAGCGATCCGTCCGGTACCGTTGCCAGTCCTTTAACTATAATCGAGCGTGAATACGATGTCGCCGATATAGAAGCCATTGCCGATATTATCAGTCGTAACGATATCGGTCAGGTCGTTGTCGGCCTGCCGCTGGCCGCTGATGGCGGTGAAGGTATGCAGGCTGAAAAGGTGAATCGATTTACTAAAAAGTTGCAGGAGAGTATCGCTATTCCTGTCGTATTCAGAGACGAGAGTTTCTCCACCGATTCTGCCAGGAAGCTGATGCTGCAAACGAAATCGAAAAAAGTGCGCAGGAATACCAGAGACGATGCCATTGCGGCAGCCTTTATTTTGCAGCACTTCTTAGACGAAAATTATCTGGCTCATCTGCAGGAGTCGGAAATCGTAGAATAAACAGCCGGCAGCATAAGTCTCCTGATTAGCATTTATCCGTATTCTATTCATAAGGGAAATTATTGCCATTAAGATTCTGGATGAAAAATTTTTAAAAAATCCCGCAAACTACCTCCTGCAAAGCCTTCTGGCACTGCTTGTCACGCTGATAATCCTTATATTTGTGGAGGTATTGACGCATACGGCAATCGTGGTAGCGCTGGCTGCCAGTACCTTTATCGTATTTTCCAAGCCCAGTGCGAAGGCGGCAACGCCGAGAAGACTGATCGGCGGGTATCTGGTCGGTATCATATGCGGTTTGTTGTGTTATTATATATTCAACGGCGGATTGTTGCATGAAGCTGCCGCAAGGTATGATATTGTTTTCTGGTTTGCCTGTGCATTATCGGTGGCATTATCTCTCTTTTTGATGACGATCACTAATACGGAGCATGCGCCGGCAGCCGCGATAGCGATGGGAATTGTAGCCAGCGGGTTTTCATGGCAGGTGGTAATATTCGTGGTACTATTTGCCGTCCTTCTGTCACTGGCAAGAAGACTGCTTAAACCGTGGCTGAGGGATTTAATAAATTAGAACAGGGATTTGAATTTGGGTATTCTGAACTTAATTAAAACATGCAGTGAAACATCGGCACGCGCCGGGGAATTAAAAACAGGGCATGGAATCGTGCCGACGCCGGTATTTTGCCCGGTCGGCAGTCAGGCCACGGTTAAAACATTGACTGCCGAGGAAGTAAAAAGCCTCGGATTCAAAATGCTCTTATGTAATAATTACCATCTCTACCTGCGCCCGGGAATCGAAACGGTGGAAGAACTGGGCGGTTTGCACAGGTTTATGAAGTGGGACGGAGCGATTCTGACCGACAGCGGCGGTTACCAGATATTCAGTCTCGCGCCTTTAATCGAACTCTCGGACGAAGGTGCGGTATTCCGCTCGCACCTGGACGGCAGCCGCCATTTCATAACTCCCGAGAGCGCTATGCTTTATCAGGAGAAGCTGGGGGCGGATATCATTATGGTTTTGGACGAATGTGCCCATATCGATGTCGATTACAGCAAGGCGGAAAAGGCCATGGAGCGCACCCACCTGTGGGCAAAACGGTGCCTGGATGCACATAAACGCCCCGACCAGTCTCTTTTTGCCATAGTGCAGGGTGGGGTATTCCCCGATTTAAGGCGTAAATCCGCCGGATATCTGACCTCACTCGATTTCCCCGGCTATGCGCTGGGGGGCTTGAGCCTCGGAGAGGCTAAAGAGGTTACCTATAATATAATCGACGAAACGGTCTTGCTTTTGCCGCAGGATAAGCCGCGCTACCTGATGGGAATGGG
>JAAYNN010000174.1 GCA_012520835.1 Dehalococcoidales bacterium | reverse complement strand
TCAGGATGACACTTAATTGTATTGTCATGCTGAGCACAGCGAAGCATCTAAATGCCATTCGATAAGCCTTAGATTCTTCGGCTTCGCCTCAGAATGACAATTGTATGGGTACTGCGCACAATGAAGTTCCTGATTGTCATGCTGAGTTCGTGGTAGCCTAACTAAATGTCATGCTGAATTCGTGAGGGACGAATGAAGTCCCGATAAATCGGGATTTCATTCCGGCTTGCCGTAATTCAACATCTGGGGAGGGGCAATTAACGTGTTACCGCCTGATTTTAATCGATTGGAATGCTGATAGTAAAAGTCGTTCCTTTTCCCGGTTCGCTTTCAACGGTTATATTACCGCCGTACATCTTGACCATCCCTTCCACTATCGGCAGTCCCAGCCCGCTGCCCGGCGTCTCCCGTCTCACCCTGTAAAAGCGGTCGAAGATATGCGGCAAGTGCTCCCTGGCGATACCGTCGCCGGTATCGGCTATGATGATAAAGATATTTCCGCCTGAAACCTTCAGGGAGCATGTGATGCTCCCGCCGGCAGGCGTATGCTCGAAGGCGTTTTTGACGAGGTTATCCACCATGCGCCGGAAGTGCGCCGAATCTCCCTTAACCGCGATGCCGGGAGCGACATCCCGTACGAGCCCGACCCCCTTATTGGCAAGAGGAGACTTCCAGTCATCCAAGGCGTTTTCTATGCAACCGGACAGGTCAAGGACGGCGTCAGCGGAGACATCCGGCTGAGAATCCACGGATGCCAGTATCAGCAGGTCATCGACCATATCGTTCATAGCATCCGCCGCAGCTTCTATTGTCTGCATAGAAGCTATATATTCCTCCGGCTTTCGCTTTTTCATGAGGGCTACCTCGGCTTCGGTCTTGATGATAGTCAGCGGAGAGCGGAGGTCATGAGAGGCGTCGGCGGTGAACTGCTTCTGGCGTTCCGTGTATCCGTGTATTCTGTCGAACAGCGAGTTGAGCGTTTTTGAAAGCTGCCCCAGCTCGTCGTTGCTTTTAACCGGTATGCGGTCGATTACGTTGGCAGGGTCGATTTTTACCGCTGTGTTGTTGATGGCTTTGACCTGCCTCAAAAAATAGCCCGACAGCAGGTAGCCGGATAGAAGGGCAAGGATAATTACGAAAGGAACGGTTATATATAACGTATGCTTGTACGTATCAACCATATCATAGATATAATCGGCGCTGCGGATAATCCCAATAAGTTTATCCGGTTCTGTTTCAACATCCAGAGGAGCGACGCTCAAATATAATTTGCCATAGGTCGTATCCAGTGTCTTTCCAATTCGAGCCCTTGCAGAGGTAACACTTGATAAAGCATCCTTGATATCTTCAACTGCTTCAGGACTACCTGTAATCTCACTGGTAACAACATTATAAATAAATACCGAGTATTCCGAATAACTATTTATCTCATCCAGCAAAGCAGGGACATCATCCATCCCGCTTTGTAAAATAACTTCTCTGTTTTTTCCCAGTTCCACTCTAACTAAGTCGTCCAAGTTGCTGTAAAGCCCGGCGGAAAAAAGCATATAGGCGATAAAATGGAAAGCAAGCAACAACAGCACCAGTATAACGGTATAGAACAGGGTCAGCTTCAGCTTGATGCTGTTGAATTGTATCTTCACGTCACGAACCTATAGCCCCGCCCGTATATATTTTTTATGGGGCATTCCCCGCCGGTAAATCCCAATTTACGGCGCAGCCTGTATAAATGAACATCAAATGTGTTTAACTCATTATCGGTATCAGCATGCCATATATGCTGTGCGATTACCTCGCGTGTTAAAATTTTGTTCGGATTGTCCATCATGAATTCGAGTATCCTGTACTCGGCGGTTGTCAGTTCTATATTCCTGCCTCCGGCTTTAACAGTGTGGGACACCTTATCCAGCGATATACCACCGCCTTCGATTACCATTGATTTCTGAGAGGTATTTCTCCTGTGAAGCGCCTGTATACGCGCTTCCAATTCTTTGATATCGAATGGTTTGCACAGATAATCATCGGCTCCTGCATTAAGTCCGGATACCTTATCGCTGATCTTCTTTTTGTGCCCCGTCAGAATAAGAACCGGTGTAGAAACGGAACACCGCCTCAATTCACAGCATACCTCTAAACCGTCGATATCGGGCAGCCCGATATCGAGAATTATCACATCGTACCGGGGGCTTTTTGCGCAATCGATTCCATCACGGCCGGTATGCACATATTCCACTATATGCTTCAATTCCTCCAGCCCGCGTTTTAAAGTAGCGCATAGCGTTTTGTTATCCTCGACCAGCAAAATTTTCATTTTTATTACTAAAGTTTCCTATTCACTGTTCATTTAGCCTTAATTTCGTAAGTTTTTCGTAAGTTTTTAGTGCTACAATTATATTAAAGACAGATAACAGCAGGGGGGGAAGCGATGAAATCAAAGAAAATTATTTTAGCAGGCATATGCCTTTTCGCTATGTCTATAATGACACTCCCAGCCGTCACCTCCGCGGCTTATGATACCCAAGATTATACTCTGATAGATTCAAATGTCAATAGCGATATTGCTTGCCAGATGAAACCATCGGAAATAGTAGAGCTTTACCCGATGTCGGAAGAAGAGGAAATATGGAAATAAACAGGCTCTACGGAGTATGGCAGGTCGATTGTAGAGTGCCCTGCCTTGAGCAACGGGGCAGGGTGGGGCGATAAGAAATAAAAAGAGTTTTATAAGGGATGAAGGGAAATGAAAAAAAGGAATATTATTCTTTCGATAATGATTGCTGTCGCTTTATTAGCTATTGGTACTGGAAGTAGTGTCTTGGCAGTTGATCATTCAACTCATTATTCACTTATGTGGTGGGTAGACTGGAATGGGCATGAAGATGATGTAGAGTGGTGGTATGACCAAATGGGTACAAAAGACTATCACAATATCGTAGATGACGCTGCAACAGCATGGAATAATTCAGGTACGATAATATATATGTTAGAAGTTGCTAATAAGGGAGATTCTGTTCTTAGAATATATAGCAAAGATTATGGTGATAGTGGCTGGGAT
>JAAYNN010000173.1 GCA_012520835.1 Dehalococcoidales bacterium | reverse complement strand
CCGATGAACAATGGCATGAGTACTGGATCAACGAACGCATGAACTGGTATTTTAAACTCGGAGTAGCGCCGGACAACCTTCGTTTACGCGAACACAGGAAAGATGAACTGGCACACTATGCCAAGTCCTGCTACGATATCGAATTCATGTTCCCTATGGGATGGGCCGAACTGGAAGGCATCGCCAACCGCCGCGATTTCGACCTTGCCCAGCACTCAAAGTTCAGCGGCAAGAGCCTCGAATACTCCGACAGCGAGTCCAGGGAGCATATCGTTCCCTATGTTATCGAACCATCCGCCGGTGTCGATCGCTCGGTATTGGCTTTCCTCTGCAACGCCTATTGTGAGGAACCCGACAAGGGTGAAATTCGCACCGTACTAAAATTGCATCCGTCGCTGGCGCCCTACAAGGTTGCTATATTGCCTTTGAGCCGCAAGGAAAATCTGGTGGCTCTGGCAAAAGAAATTCATGATATGGTCAGGCAGCAGTGGATAACCTCATATGACGATACTCAGAGCATCGGCAGAAGGTATCGCAGGCAGGATGAAATCGGCACGCCCTACTGCGTCACGGTCGATTTCGACTCGCTGGAAGATAAACAGGTTACCGTACGCGACCGCGACAGTATGAAGCAAATCCGTATTCCCATAAGCGAACTGATAAAAACGATATCCGCCAAGCTGGCCGGCGAACAGTTCGATGTTTTGCCGCCCGGCGGACGCTGCTTATAGTGATGCATCCCTGTGCTTTATCAGTCATTATGATTTTTATTAATCCTGATAAAAGGGATTATGCAAGCGATAATTTACGATTTCACTCCGTCCTTCAAGATTCGAGGCGAACGGGATTAATATCATAAGGTAATCCTGATAAAATAGACCTGGGCTCTTGAAGCAGGGATTAAAAACAGCCGCTCGTGGTGAGCGTGTCGAATCCATAGCGGCTGTCGAATAATAAGAATACAATCCGACCCTTTGACAAGCTCATGGCAAACGGGATTGAAGGAGTTAGCCCGTAAATCAAGACAAATCACAAGGGTATGCATCATCAGGGAATTTATACGATTAAAATGAAAATAATTCACTTTGCCGATTTGCACCTGGGCGTCGAAAGCTATGGGCGTATCGACCCAGAGACAGGGTTTCCATCCCGCTTGCGGGATTTTTTAGAGACGTTCGATAAACTGGTCGATTTCGCAATAGATGATAAAGTTGACCTCGTCCTCTTTTGCGGGGATACCTATAAAAGCCGCGAACCCAGCCAGACGCAGCAGCGCGAATTCGCCAAACGCATCCGTAAACTCTCCGAAGCCGGAATTACCGTTTTCCTTATTGCAGGAAACCACGATATGCCAAACAGCATTGGCCGGGCTACCTCGACCGAAATTTTCGATACTCTGGCAGTAAAAAACGTCTATGTTGCCAACAAGCCGGGCGTTTTCAAGATAGAGACCAGCGGCGGAATCATCCAGATAGCAGCGCTGCCGTGGATGCGGCGCAGCCTGCTGATGAGCAAGGATGAAACCAAAGACCTCACTTTTGCGCAGATTAACGAAAAGATGCAGGAGAAGCTGACCAATATCATCAACACCCAGGTTGGGGAACTGGATGCCGCTCTGCCGGCAATCCTGGCAGCCCATATCTGGATTACCGGCGTCAGCATCGGTTCGGAAGATTCAATGACCATCGGGCAGGAACATATGCTGCTACCTGGCACCATCGCCAATCCTGCCTTCGATTACATTGCACTGGGACACATCCACCACCACCAGGTGATGAACGAGAATCCGCCCATGACATATTCCGGCAGCCTCGACCGGCTGGATTTCGGGGATGAAGGTGATCAAAAAGGATTTTATCTGGTGGAAATCGATACCGATGCTAAAACAGGAAAAAGAAAGGTTTCTTATGATTTTCATCCGCTGGAAGGCAGAAACTTCATCACCATAAAAGTCGAGATTAAAGAAGGCGATATCGATCCGACACAGACCGTTATCGCTCAAATCGCCAAATATGATATCGACGGGGCCATCGTCAAACTGCAAATCAAGCTGCCTCAGGAATCCGAGAAATTAATTATGGACGGTGCGGTTAAAGAAGCATTAAAGCCGGCCAGCTACTTCACCATCGCCAGAGAGGTTAAAAGAGAAATCCGCAGCAGGCTAGGTTCCCGCTCGGTGGAGGAGCTTTCCGAGATTGAAGCGCTGCAAACATGGCTGAATACTACTAATGTACCCGAAGAACGTGCTAAAATACTGATGCAGTACGGAAAAGAACTGATTAACGAGATTCGACAGGCATAAGGAGAACAAGTTGCACATTCCCAGACAGGCTATCTTTGAAAACCGCTACGATGCCGGCGCCAAACTGGCAGCCAAACTCGAAGAATATAAAAAGCAACAGGTAATTGTTTTTGCCATACCTAACGGCGGCATACCGGTAGGCATGCAGGTCGCCCTGGCGCTCGATGCAGAACTGGACTTGGTTATTTCACGCAAAATTCCCATTCCCTTAAGGCCGGAAGGCGGTTTCGGCGCGGTAGCCGACGACGGCACCACTATTTACAACGAGCCGGTATTAAAACATATCAATTTAACGGAACAGCAAATCAATTACCAGGTCAATCTGGTCAGAAGCAATATCCAGCAGCGCAGTATTTTCTACCGCGGCAATAAGCCCCTTTCGCTGGTATCGGGGAAGACGATCATCGTCGTCGACGACGGACTGGCATCGGGTTACACCATGCTGGCAGCGGTGGAATCCCTGCGCCGCCGCCACCCGAAACAGATTATAGTGGCTGTGCCCGCTGCTCCGGCAGCCGCCGTAATGAACGTGCAGAAAACCGCCGATAAAGTGGTAACGGTGGAAACCGCTTATACCCCCAAGTTCTATGTTTCGGATTATTATAAATACTGGAACGTGTTAAGCGATGCAGAGGGATTGAAAGCCTTCAACGATTGGAAGATGAGGCGCTACCAGTCGAAGCTGAATCTTCCGCCAATGAAATAGGCAAGCCATCTCTTATCATCGCCTTTGAGTTCGCCCAGTTCGTTATGAACGAGATTCGATCCCTACTGGCCGGAACTCATCCTGAGTTTATAAAAAACCGCGAGTCGACTTTTAAATGAGCCGGCTTGCGGTTTTCGTTTCTGAATGTAAATAAAGTGCAAAGTAAATATTTATAAAATAATTTCTGAAACGTTAGCCCTGTAAAATTAAGATAAAAATGGGACTGTCGAATAATAATAAAATTTGATGTATACTATCTGTCGTTCATTAAATAAAACCCGAAAATCGTTTATATATCAGCATTATACAGGGAGTTACTTCTATTAAGACTTTTTATATACTTTTCAGCAGCCAGATGATATCACTGCTGGGGAGCGCACTGGTAGAATTTGCTCTGGCATGGTATCTGGCCATAAAAACCGGTTCGGCGACCATACTTGCCACAGCCGTCATGGTGGCACTGCTTCCGCAGGTGATACTGGGCCCTTTTATCGGTCCTTTAATCGACCGCTGGAACCGAAAAAAGATCATGATTGGCGCCGACCTGGCAATTGCATTGGTTACCGTCGGGCTGGTCGTATTATTCTATTTTGACGCCATACAGGTATGGCACATCTATGTTGCCATGATAGCCAGAGCCATCGGACAGGGATTCCATTTCCCGGCCATGCAGGCCACTATTCCGTTGATTGTACCTGCCAAACACCTGGTACGCATTTCAGGGTTGACACAGATGTTTACGGGGATTATCAATATCGCCGCCCCGCCCGCCGGCGCATTGCTCTTGGGGATTCTGCCGATGCAGGGAGTACTGTCAGTCGATATTGTCACCGCAGCAATTGCCATAACATGCCTGGCGTTAGTTGCCATTCCGAAAACAGTAAGGACTGCAAGCACTGTCGCCGGCAACGTCATTAAAGAAATGATAGAGGGTTTCCGTTACATCTGGAGATGGAAAGGCTTGAGTATCCTGATCATTCTCTCGGCACTGTTGAACCTGTTCCTGATACCTCCGTTTACCCTGCTGCCTATTCTGGTAACAACACATCTTGACGGCGATGTACTGAAACTGGGCTGGCTTGAAGCGGCTTTCGGTGTCGGGGTTATCATAGGCGGATTGATACTGGGCGCCTGGGGAGGCTTCAGGAAGAGTATGATAACCGTCCTCCTGGGAGTTGCCGTTTCGGGAGCAGCCGCAATCGCTATAGGTTTCACTTCAATTGAATTATTTATGCTGGCAGTGGCCGCTTGTTTTATAATCGGCGCCGGTATGACCCTTGCCAGCGCTCCCATCATGGCTATTATGCAGAAGACAATTGACAACGACATGCAGGGCAGAGTATTCTCTTTAGTGGGAGCAATCGGCGCTGGTGCCACCCCGCTGGGCTTGATAATTGCCGGCCCGCTGGCAGATTTGTTCGGCATCAGCCTGATATACTTTATTGCCGGCGCTGCTACTCTGCTCATTTGCCTGTTCACAGCCTTTATTCCGTCCGTCATGAACCTCGGTACCGAAACAGATGAAAAAACAAATATGCTAACAACATCCGACACAGAGATTGATAAATAAAATTTATAAAGGAGGAGATTAAAATGGTTGAAAACCAAGGTAAGTACCCGGCAAACCTATCGGTAGACTATCCCGAAAAACCCCTGAACAGGTTGACCACTTTCTTCCGCCCGATTACGGTTATCCCGATTGCAATCATATTGGGGCTATTAAGCGGCAGTTCCTTTGAGTATACAATCGACAATACTGCCTATGAAATGGCGGCAGGGGGAGGAGTTCTTTTCCTGGCGCTGGTGCTGATGATTTTATTCCGGCAGAAATACCCCAAATGGTGGTTCGACTGGAATCTTGCCCTGACTAAATTTTCCTGTCGCGTAGGGGTATATATGCTGCTTCTAAGGGATGAATACCCTTCGACAGATGAGGAACAGGCTGTGCATATCGAACTGAAATACCCCGACGTGAAAAACGAACTCAGCAGGGGACTGCCGCTGGTAAAGTGGTTCCTGGCTATCCCCCATTATATCGTGCTGGCTGCTCTTCTTTTTGCCGTATCAATCTGCGTACTCATCGCCTGGTTTGCCATTCTCTTTACGGGCAAATACCCGCAAGGCCTTTTCAACTTCGTTACCGGAGTAATGCGCTGGGGCTTGAGGGTCAACGCCTATGCCTTCCTCTTGATTACAGATAAATATCCTCCCTTCAGCCTGCAGGCAGACTAAAAGAAATACAATTATAATTCGAGCCCGCCGAATGGCGGGCTCGTGGTTAGATAATAAAAAAGCCGTTCGTGTCCTTCGTCAGGCTCAGGATGCGCGGATATTGGCAGAACATTATCGAGGGGTGTTGAGTTCCGTAGTTCGGAACGAAATCCCGACAGGTCGGGATCGAACCAT
>JAAYNN010000172.1 GCA_012520835.1 Dehalococcoidales bacterium | reverse complement strand
ATTATTGTCAACGACCTGCTGTTCCAGCACTTCCCTAATATCGTCAATATCGAGTTCACCGCGCATCTTGAAGATGATCTGGATAAAATTGCCAACGAGAATATGGATTGGATACAGGTGGTCAGGGAGTTCTATAAACCTTTTGAAGGCGATATACAGAAAGCATCTGAAGCTATTGAAAAAGTGAAGCTGGCGGATGAAGAAACCGGCGAGGTATGCCCGTTATGTCAAAAACCGGTGGTTATTAAGGTCGGACGTTTCGGCAAGTTTTTAGCCTGCAGCGGTTATCCCGAATGCAAATACACCAGTTCCTTTAAAATCAAAACCGGTGCCAAATGCCCCGAATGCGGTGCCGATATCATAGAAAAACGCAGCAAGAAAAAACGCACCTTCTACGGATGCGACAATTATCCCAACTGCAACTTTGCCATTAATACCAAGCCCCTGCCCCAGCCATGCCCGAAATGCACAGGCCTGGTTACAGAGTACAGAGCCAAACAGGGCAAATGCACCAAGTGCGATTATAAATATAAACTCCAGCAGGATTAAACAATGCAGGAAGTTTTTAACAGATATATCAATTACCTAGTAGCCGAGCGCAACGTATCTCCTTATACGGTGCGCAACTATACCAGCGACCTGGTAGGCAATTCCAAACGCGGCACGGAAAAAGGTTTTTTTCAATTTCTGCGCATGAAAAAAATAGAATCGCTCGATAAAGCCGATAAGTGGGTGCTGCGTGAATTCCTAGCATATTTGTCAAACCAGGGGGTTGCCAAATCCAGCATCGCCCGCAAGTTATCAGCCATCCGCTCGTTTTACCGCTATCTGGCAAGAGAGAATTTACTGGATAAAAACCCACTGGAACACTCCGTTTCCCCAAAACTGGATAAAAAGCTGCCCGAATTTTTAACCATCGAAGAAGTGGTAAAGCTATTGCAGGCGCCCGATTTATCCACACCACAAGGGTTACGCGACCGTGCCCTGATAGAGTTGATTTATGCCTCAGGGCTGCGCGTCAGCGAACTGGTCAATTTAAATATAGATAACATGAATATGGAAAGCCGTGAAATCCGCGTCTGGGGCAAGGGCTCCAAGGAACGTGTAGTGCTGATGGGTGAACATGCCTCTAACGCTATCAACAACTATCTTGCTCACGGACGTCCTAAACTGCTGGTGAAGAAGGATGGCGGAGGAGCGCTTTTTATAAACCGTGACGGCAATCGATTGACCGAACGCATGGTGCAGATACTTGTCCGTAAATATGCCAGGGCAGCCGGCATTGATAAAGATGTACACCCGCATTTGCTGCGCCATACCTTTGCCACGCATATGCTGGACGGCGGAGCAGACCTGAGAGTCGTACAGGAGCTTTTAGGGCATTCAAACCTATCTACCACGCAGATTTATACTCATATCACACAGGCTCAGGCGCGCAAAGTGTATCTATCGGCACACCCGATGGCTAAATTAGAAGGTAATCACGATGCAGATAAACAGACGAATCGCTAAACTACGGCAAATTCTCCATGAAAAAGCGATAGACGCCATCATGATATCACAACCGGAAAACAGGTACTACCTGTCGGGTTTCAACGGCTCGGCCGGTTATCTTTTTATCACTCAAAACAGCACTGTACTGGCTACCGATTTTCGTTATGTCGAGCAGGTGAAAAGGCAATCTCCAGATTATACCCTGTTCCAGATAACGGGAAGTATCAGCAAATGGTTTCCGGAGATGATAAACGGACTGAATATTAAAACGCTCGGGTTCGAATCTTCGGATATCAGTTTCGAAAGATACCAAAACATGTCGGGCATCATCGAAAAATCAGGCACTCATTTAAAACTTGTACCTTTGACTGAAACGGTCGAAAGCATAAGGACTGTAAAAGATCCAGCAGAAATCGACTGCATCATACGCGCGGCAGATATCAGCGATGCCGCCTTTAGACATATCGAAGAAATCATTCGCGCCGGCATGACAGAACTAGAACTGGCCTGGGAACTGGAAAAATCCCTGCGCCAAGCTGGCAGCCAGTCGCTGCCTTTTGAAATAATCGTCGGCTCGGGGCCCAATGCCGCCCTGCCCCATGCTCATCCCTGCGAACGCGTAATCCAGAAAGGAGAGACGGTTGTGATCGATTTCGGTGCCAGAGTCGCAGGTTATTGCAGCGATATTACCCGGACGCTCTGTGTCGGAAAACCGGACGCTACTTTTAAAAAAATATATAGCATAGTGCTCAATGCCCAGCTGAATGCCATTTCTAATATTGTTGAGGGGATGAAAGGGGCTGAAGCCGACCGGTTTGCCAGAGGTATCATTGAAGAAGCGGGATACGGCGAAGCTTTCGGCCACAGCCTGGGGCATGGAATCGGGCTGGCGGCACATGAAAAACCCTCCCTAAACCGCATTTCAGAGGATATCTTAAGCGAGAATATGGTATTTACCATAGAGCCGGGAGTTTACATTGAGGGGTGGGGCGGTGTCAGGATAGAAGATACCGTTATGATAAAAAATGGTAAAATATGCCTGTTAACACAGTCGGCCAAATAGGATTGGAGAAATTAAATGATAAGCGATTCGGAATTAAGAAGCTGAAAAATGATTAAAGCAGACCTGCATGTTCATACCCGCTATTCGCCTGACTCCAATAATTCGCTGGATGATATAATCAGGCAATGTCTCAAGACAGGCATAAATTGTCTGGCGGTCTGCGACCACGGCACCATTGAAGGCGCCCTGAAACTGCAGGCTATAGCTCCCTTTAAAGTGATTGTAGCCGAAGAAATTCTGACGACTCACGGCGAGATAATGGGCATGTTTTTAAAAGAAACTATACCCAGCCTGATAACACCCGAAGAGGCAATTAAAAGAATCCGTGAACAGGACGGGCTGGTATGCATTCCGCACCCTTTCGACCGGTTCCGTTCATCGGCATTCCAGGGAATCAATCTGGAAGCAATTAAGGGAGATATCGATATCATAGAAGTTTACAATGCGCGCATGCTGCCTTTCCAGAACCGTAAACAGGCATTGGAGTTCGCCCGGAAATATAACTACAGGGAAAGCGCCGGCAGCGATGCTCATTCTATTTCAGAAATCGGAAGAACCTATATTGAAATGCCTGATTTCAATGACAAGAAAAGTTTTTTAGCAGCGCTGGAACAGGGTGAAATCAACGGACGTTCATCAAGTCCGCTGGTGCATTTTTTAAGCGTAAAAAACAGGATAGTGAAAAGGTTTAAATAATATGTATCGATTCGGCTGGTTTTCTACAGGAAGAGGCAAAGGTTCGAGGGAACTTTTTAAAGTTGCCTTAAACGGCATTCAAAGCGGACAAATCGCAAATGCCTCCATTTCATATGTCTTTTGCAACCGTGAAGCCGGGGAATCTCCTGAAACCGACCGGTTTATCGAACTGGTAAAAGAAAGCGGCATTCCGCTGATTTGTTTTTCATACCAGAAATTCAAGGGAGAACGCCCCGATAACGCCGTAGATGAACCGTTACCCCAGTGGCGGCTGGAATACGACCGGCATGTTATGTCATTACTTCAAGACTTCCATTGCGACCTCTGTGTACTAGCGGGTTATATGCTCATAGTAGGCAGCGAAATGTGCCAAAAATATCATATGCTCAATTTGCACCCGGCAGCGCCGGGCGGACCGAAGGGAACATGGCGCGAGGTTATCTGGCAATTGATTGACTCGCGAGCTAAAGAAACCGGAGTGATGATGCACATGGTAACTCCAGAACTGGATAAAGGACCGGTCGTCAGCTACTGCAAGTTCCCGATTACCGGGCAACCTTTCAACAGCTACTGGAAGGCAGTTGAAGGAAAAACATCTGAGGAGATTAAACAGAGCCAGGGCGAGGATAACGAACTATTCAAGATTATCCGTGAAAACGGATTAAAAAGGGAATTCCCCCTGATACTATCGACGATGGCTGCCTTCAGCTCCTGTAAAGTAGCTATCTCGAACGGAGCAGTCTTCGACGCTAAAGGGAATAAAATCAACGGCTATAATTTGACCGAAGACATCGAAAAGATGTTAAAAGACAGAAATTAAACGTTCCCCTATAGTTACGATACATATATATCGCTGAGAGTCTCTATTTTTTGAGACGAAGCAATCCCTACAATGCCTGTTAATTATCCCTCCCTGTATGAAGTTATTATAGTGTATTCCTAATAATATTGAACAGTAGAGATGCTATGTCATCCCGAATAAATCGTGACTCCTCGCAACGACTGGTATTGTAGTATTCTGCTGAATTCGTGGTGGTTTAACGAAGCATTCGGAGCGAAATGAAAAAACCCTCCCCTCAGGTAATGTGGCATATATACAAAATAAATGACAGATGATGGCTGATATTCCGTCTGTTATAGTAGCACCTTTGTACTGTTCTCCCCACCCACCGGATTCTTCCGTCCCAACATATCAGAGTCCCAGTAATAACAGTAAAAGACGCAACTGCCCGTATCCCCAGATAAACATGGCAACAATGCATCATATGGAAGTTTTAAATATTCTTATCGATAAAACAAAACCGGCAGGATACTGCTACCCTGCCGGCATAAATTGACGCTTAAACGGATATCGGTTTATTTTTTGGTTTCTTCGGGTTTGGTTAATATCTCATCGATTAAGCCGTATTCGACCGCCTGTTGCGGATTCAGGTAAAAATCGCGGTCGGTATCATGGATAATCTTATCCAGGGTTTGTCCGGTATTGCTTACCAGGATACCCCTGATTAAATCCTGTAGTCTCATTATTTCACGGGCGGCAATTTCGATATCGGAGGCCTGTCCCTGCGCTCCGCCCAGAGCCTGATGCATGTGTATGGTAGAATTAGGCAGGGCAAATCTCTTGCCTCTGGCACCAGCGCTTAATAATACTGTAGCCATGCTGGCTGTCATGCCAATACAAATCGTCGATACATCCGGTTTAATCAAGTTCATGGTGTCGTAAATAGCCAGACCTGAAGCGATAACGCCACCCGGCGAATTGATAAAAAGCTGGATATCCTTGTCGGGGTCTTCCCTTT
>JAAYNN010000171.1 GCA_012520835.1 Dehalococcoidales bacterium | reverse complement strand
TAAACGATGACGCTGATAACGGCGGCAAAGAAGCACCAGACGGAGGTCAGAAACTGCGAGAAGAAAATGCCGGTTACGATGCATGAAACGGCTACCAGCACACCGAACACCCACATCCGCTTGACGGAGGAAATAAAAAAGGGCGTTATAGTGGTAATCAGGTAGAATATGAAAGCAACACCCATAAGATTCCCCGGCACATTATAAACATATTCTATGTGAAAGCTATTGATTCGCGGGAAGATTTCGTAATATATCAGGCAGAAGGAATAGAAGGCGGAAAGCAGGCAGCCTATAACCAGTAAACCGGTAAGGATTTGTTTACGCAGCTTTATCTCTTCCATCAAGCGCACGGAGAGCGGCACCATCACCGGCCAGATGACCAGCGCCGTAATTAAAAAGATATAAGTGACGACATCCTGCAAGACCGGATATTTACCGGAACCCAGAGTGACCCATAAAACTCCCTCGGCCAGCTGCTGGAAGCCGAAGAAAAACGGGATAAGCGAAAAGAGTCTCTGGGCAGGTTTGCTGACTTTCGTTTGCGCCGCCGCTCCGATAGCGGATATTATTACTCCGCCTGCAAAACTGGCCGGGGCCGAAAAGCACATACATGCCTCCCGTTAATAATTAAATAACATGCTTCTGAAGATGATTATAATATCATAAATGCAATCTGTCTATATACCCGCCTGGCCGGTAATGATATACTATAAAACAATCTAATTTAAATAGCTCATTCTCGGCTCCTTTAAGCGGGAATATTTATATTATCTTTACCATGATTGCCGCTGAGATACTGATATTCATAATCGAAATGGCCGTGTTCTTGATATTCGTTAGAGAACATCACCGCTGGCGCACGGCCGGATATGTTTTTACGGCAAACATGTTAAGCCTTGTGCTTGGTGGCTTTCTGATTACATTGCTGCCTTTTTAATGGTAGAATAGTAACTGGAATTAATTGCGGTTGTTTTAACTCGACCGGAGGTGAAAAATGGTTAAAATGTATAAACCTGTCAAAGTGCCAAAGGCTATTGCCAAAATGCTGTACGCGGATGAGACGGTTGTTGCCAAAATCCGCCAATCCCGCCTGAAGAGGCTGTTTACACCCGACAGCATATTTGTGACGAATCATCGCGTAATCCTCTACGCACCGCAAGCAATGGGCTTACGCAAGACTATCGAAGACTACCGCTATGAAGATATGGCTAATTTTAAGGCTGAAAGGGGAATCCTGTTCAGTACCATCATAATAACACAGAGGTTTATGGGTAATGACCTGGTACTGACCGCCTTACCCAAAGGTAAAGCCGACAATATAGCCAGGATTATTCATGAAGGTATCCGGTTCTACAGCAATAATCCCAATCCCCAAACCGGATATACGCCGCAAGCAGGACAAGCAACGGATGACCCTTTAAAAGTGCTCCAGTTGCGTTACGCCAGGGGCGAAATCAACCAGCAGCAGTACGAGGAAATGAGAAAGACGCTGGAGTAGTGAAAGCAGACTAACCGATATCACTTTCCCGGCTCTGGCCTGATTTTCATAACTTCTTCGAGAGGCATCGAGATTTTTTCCGCCGCCTCTTTTTCTGTCATCCCCGTTTTCAGGTGTCACTTAATGACAGCCGACATCAGCTATCCTATTTCAACAATATGCCCCCGAATCTTAAAATCTTATAACACGCTGCCCCCACAACTGTTCGAGAAGGCTATGGATAAAGGATACCCCGGATTGCAGGAGCTTTGAAATGACTTGTCGAGATAAACTAAATATTTAACCTAACAGCAGCATGCTGAGTGCCATAATCGCCATCCCGGCTACCACTCCGATAATTACCAGGTGCTCCCTGCCATACTTGTGCGCCATCGGCAGGATTTCGTCCAGGCTGATATAGATCATGATTCCTGCCACAAAAGCCAAGGTCATCGAGAGGATATCCG
>JAAYNN010000021.1 GCA_012520835.1 Dehalococcoidales bacterium | reverse complement strand
GTTTGCTATGGCGAAAGCTTTATGTATTTATGGATTTAACGTACAGGCAGTTTTTTCATTACATATGAAAGAAAGTGATTGGAATGACCGAAAGTGGTTGGAAACCAACCGTCCGCAAATATCAATTTTTAAATCACAAAGCTATAAATTGGCTATGGATACGGTATTTGAACGAGAATGTATAGCAATCGGGTTTAATATCGCTTACGCCGTTCAGTCCAACCACTTCGTGGATATGTTGCATGACGAATCGTTTTACGGGTTTGAGGGAATTCGCAAGTTAATGAGGATGATCTGCGAAGCATATGATACCACTGCAAATTGGGAACAAATAAAGGAAACAGATAAGGAATTGCAACGATTATGAGTCAGTTGTCTATTTATCTTCCTGCTTTTTCCGGAGATTATTCTGGAGTCTGTTCCGCTTTATTCGATTTAAATTGTGTTGTGATAATTTATGATGCGTCATGTTGCACGCGAACTTATGTCAGTTACGATGAACCGCGTTGGGCGGATACACGTAAATCTACATTCTGCGCTGGACTGCGCACAATGGACGCCATTTTGGGGAATGACAAAAAACTTATCGGGCAAACTCTTGACGTAATAGAAGATTTAAAACCGGATTTTGTTGCGCTTTTAGGCAGCCCTGTTCCAGCTATCATCGGCACGGACATGATAGGGATAGCAAAAGAAATCGAGGCTCAGAGCGGTTATCCAGCACTTGGTTTTGATACAACCGGATTCTTATATTATAACCGGGGAATTTCCTCTGCAATGATAACATTGTTAAAAAAGTTCGCCCTACACAAATTGGACACCATCAAAAACAGCGTTAATATTCTGGGATTAACTCCGCTGGATTTCTCTGCTAACGAGAACTGTAAAAATTTCCATAAATTGCTGTCTGACAATGGACTAAAACTAAATAGCAGTTTTATGATGAATATAGATTTAGAGCAAATTTATAATGCCCCGGCCGCAGCAATAAATCTGGTAGTATCACAATCAGGTTTCACAACAGCTTTGTATATGGAAGAGAAATTTGGTATTCCATACGTTGTCGCGACACCAATAGGGCAGTATTTCAGCAAGATTATAGTAGAGGCAATCAATCAAACCATTAAAGATAGAAAGAACCGTATTTTATCAGGAAGTAGAAATAGCAATGAGACTTCACCATTTTTAATCGTTGGAGATCAGGTTATTGCCAATTCATTGAGAGCTGCCATACAGTTAATTAACAAAGAAACAAATATTACGGTAGCCAGTTTCTTTGATATTCAACCGGAACTGGCACTACAAGGGGATATATTCTTGAAAAGTGAAAAACACTTGATTGAACTTCTGCAGAGTGGAAAATTCGACAGATTACTTGCTGATCCTCTGATTACCCAGTTGCCTGTAGCACAATCTATAAAGTGTTACCCATTTCCCCATCCGGCAATATCAAGCTATTTATACTGGGATAAAGTTCCGCTATTTATGGGGAACCTGCTTGAAGAGATAATGCCGGTTATTGTAAGCGGGGAGGATTAATCCTCCCCGCCACTGTTTATTATAACTATGCTGTTGGATTTAAAAAGCCGGTAAATTCATCATCGCTAAGCTCATAATTGTAAAACCTGTTATAGAAATCCTTTGACAGGGCCTTTAAATCTATATCCGCGAATTGTTCGGGATAAAGCGTTTTTGCCAGCCAGGTAATCCCGAGAATTGCTTCCGGCGCCGGACGGTCCCACCAGAAAGTGCCCACCGGGCAAAGATAAAGCTCGCGGTCTATCACGGCTTTGATTTCCTGCAATTGTGCAGCTCCGGTAATGTCCTCGACGCTGACGAATGTTCCTTCATTGCTCGAGAGAATCATCACATCGGGATTCCATACCAGCAGCTGTTCCAGCACGATATCCCTTTCGGCTCCGATTTCTTCGGCCACATTGATACCGCCGGCGGCGGTAATCAACGCCTGTCCCCAGGACTCGCTGCCGTTGGTATGTGTTATCGCACCCAGGACATAATACACTCTCTTCCTGTTTTCTACTGGTATATCTGCCAAGCGGGCGTCAATAACCTCCAGTTGTTCACTCCAGAATGTAATCAGTTCATTCGATCTGGAGGTATTATTCAGTAGTTCTCCTGTCATGGCAAATTCATCCAGAATACCGGTTATGTCGCTTCTTCCGGTATTGACCCTGATTACGGGAACACCGGCATTCATTATTTTTTGATTGCCTTCGCTCGATATTTTACTGTTGATTACCACATCGGGTTCCAGCGCTAGAATCTCTTCGATATTGATATTGTTAAACGTGCCGACAGTGGGCAGATTTGCAAAATCGGGGTAGATTTTCAAAAGGACGGGGAACTTCTGCATCGAAGGCTGAGCCACTATTTTCGCAGCCCCACCGATAGCAGCTACCTCATGTGTTGCTCCGCCCATGCAGGTGATGATTATCCTGTTGATGTCATATGGCACTGTGACCGCTACGCCGCCCATATCGGTAATTACCCTGGTTACCGGCTGTGTTATTGTCTCGGTTATAGTAGCTGTAGCAGTTTTAGTGGCGGTACTTGTTACGGTACCGGTATTTGTTACAGTTTCAGTAACGGTTGACGCATTTGTAATTGTACTCAGCAGCGTCGAGGTTTTGGTAGATGTTACAGTAGTTGTCAGTGTTTCGGACTTGCATCCGCCCAGCATGGATAAGAGCAATACAGCCCCCGACCCTGCCAGGAAATCCCTTCTCGATAGTTTGTATTTTTTCCCTTCCATTTTTTACCCCTTTAATCTAAAAAATTAACTAACGGCTTTAATATAAATGTAGTTTCTTACCCGGCTAGCAACAGCAAGACTTGTCTGAAGCATCTTTACCACCCTCCCCTTTCACCGCCAGCTGCAAAAAAGAGGTGCCGTGCGTACTGGGAATATCCGATTTCAGGATTAACTTAAAACCTTTATTTTCGAAAATCTTGTAAAAATCCTCGATATGGCAGAGCGGATGACCGAAGCTTTGCAGGGATTTTGCCAGTTCCCTGACACTGCTGCCTTCGGCAGTACAGCCGGGGGCGCAGAACCAGTGATTGGTAACCAGCAGCCCGCCCGGATTCAATGCCTTGTAAACCTTTTCAAAAAATGGTTCCAGTTCTTTGCGGAACTTATAGAGCAAATGTGAAACAATGACGATATCGAAACCGGAACCGAACCCGTCTGTGCAGATATCCCCTCCCCGCGTAGACATCCGGCTCGACATCTGATACTTATCGATATATTTCTGTGTAATTTGCGTAACGTCCGGTTTATCGAAAACCACCCCTTTCAGATTCGGATTAGCCTGGCAAAGAGCAATGGCATATAAACCATGCCCGCCACCAAGATCCAGGAGCGTTTTTGCTTTTGCGAAGCCGCTCCACCCGGCTATTGCTTTGGTCACCGCCTGCAGTTCTCCCCTTAACGAAGTTTCCGCCAGCGAGTTTAAAAACGCTTCACTAGGTCCGCTGCCCGTCTTCTTTATTTCCGGCTTTTCACGCTTTAATGACTCCTCCAGGTTGCCCCACTGACTGCCGCACCCGATGTTCTTGACCCAATCCCCCTGATAGAACGGGCTGCCGCTTACCAAAAAGTCGTTTGCTATGGCGCTGTTTTGATAATTCTCATCCTGTTTCGAAAGCAGACCGATTTCGACCAGCGTATCAAGGAAGCTGCGTGAGAACATGCCGTTTATACCGATACCCTCTGCAATGACCTTGCGGTCGGCAGCACCTTTTTGGCTGAGGTAATCGAATAAACCGAGGTTTACAGCGGCTAAAAAGGTCTGAAAAATCTGGTAATCCTGAACTACCTTTTCGATTTTTGATATTCCTGCCGGCATCGATAAATCCATCAATGGTTTTTGAACTTTATTCATTTGTTGCTCTCCTTTTTTACTTTATTGACATGGGAATAATTGACGCTGACGCGCAATGTTTACGTCCAATCCAGCGGTAAAACCGGTATGCTGTCCCCTTCTTTAACTTCGGTTCCTCTCGGAATAATTGTGAGCGCATTTGCCATGCCTATGGCAGACAACATTCCTGCCTTTTCAATCCTGTTGAGTTCGACAGTGTATCCACCGTTTCCCTTTTCCAGTCTCGACCACCTTGTAAAAGTCATCGGGATTTTTGAGGGGACAGCATCCTTTGCGATTGCTTTCACCACAGGATGTTCGATATCGCTCTTGCCCATCATCTTGAATATCGAAGGCCGTACAAGCATTTCGAAATTGATTAAACAACCAACGGTAGGCCCTGCCAAAGCAAAAACAGGGATGGCTTTCCTGCCTTCTTTATCATCCTGCCTGTGGACATATCCGAAAGATACGGAAGCCCCCGGCCCAACCTCGACCCTGGAAAAAACAACCTCCCCCATCTTCCCGATGACGCTTCTGACAAGATCGAAATCGCCCTTGGAAACACCGCCGCTGGTGATAATGGCATCCGCTCTCATTCCCCTTTTGATTTTATCGGTAACCGACTTTTCATTATCGTGGGCGATTCCTAAAACCTTAGGGATGCCGCCGTAGTGAGAAACCAGCGTGGCAATGGCCATTTCATTGCAGTTGTAGGATTTACCCGGCGTGAGCGTTTCTCCGAGTTCGAGCAGTTCGTCCCCTGAGGATATGACAGCAATAGTGGGACGGCGGAACACTCTTACCATAGTTTTACCTATTGTCGCCAGTACGGAAATCTGGGCTGCCCCGATCGTTATCCCTTTAGATATAACCAGCATCCCTTTCCTGACGCTGGCACCCTTTTTAGATATTCCGGTTCCCGGATCGACTGCTCTATATACTTTGACTTCTGTCGGATTGTTATAATTCGGACCGCTTTTATTAGCGGGCTCATCTGTAAACTCGAACCTGACCACGCAGTCCGCCCCATCCGGCATCACCGCACCGGTCATGATACGGATGGCAGTGCCGCTTTTAACCCTGTTTTTAGGCAGGCAACCGGCTCTCACCGTTTCGATGATTTGCAGGGTAACCGGATTTTCCTCGCTTGCACCGGCAATGTCGGAGGATATTACGGCATATCCGTCCGGCATAGCCTGGTCTTTAAGCGGCAGGTCGAATTCCGAATACACATCTTCAGCCAGTACCTGCCCGATGGTATCGAAAAGGGGTTTATCTTCGATATCCAGCGTATGAACGTAATTCAAAACTTTTTCCAGTGCTTCCTGATAATTATCCATCTGAATGCTCCTTTTCAATATTCTATTTTCGATTGATAATCGTTCTTTCGGCGCTTTTACCGAAGAAATGATACCCCGACCCACCCTCGCCGATAATATCCAATAACTCATCCGGTTTAGTAACCATGATGCCGCCCAGAGTGGTTACCCCGCGCGAGAAAAAGGCATCGGGCAGCATGCTGGCTGTCGGTCCGGTAACTATGATCTGCGCCCCGGGTTTAGCCATTTCGAGCAATCCGGGAAGGGTATCGTTAAGAACTGTTGTTCCCGTGATAACCAGTAAATCGGCATCGGGGATAAACTCCGGCGCCCGGCTTGCCTCAGCAAAATAGGGTCGCTCTTTTTCCTTCAAAGTGGCGGCATCCATTTCAAGAATATGAAACTCGCTTTTGGCGGCGATCAATTTCCTGATAATCGGAACCAGCGCACCGACCACTACTGCTTTAATACCGGGTTGGATTACAATATCATCGAAGGCATCCTTGCCGGATTGGATTTCATAACCATTGTTCGGCATCCTGCTCCAGCACGATGCGCTTAAAGCATTTAAAACAGCTATGCCAAGCGTCTTTCTAAGGATATTTTCTCCAAATATGTCATCCAGGTATGCCCTGACGCTCCTGCCTGCCAGTTTCCCTGAGAGCGGCATTGCCCTGGCCGAACTGGGGCAGCACACCGCTTCCGGTATTTCCTTTATCGGGGTAAAACAGAGGCCGCCGCTTGCATCGCTTAATTTCACGCCGGAAAAGAAAAGACCGAAGACCGCCCGCTCGACTGTTAAATCATCCAGGCTCTTCCCCAAAATTTTGTTTACTTTTTCGATTGTTTCAGACAATATCGGGTTTCCCATTTTTTCTCCTTCAAGAACGTTTTTTAGCCTATAATCTCGGTAATTTGTGCATCGGTCAGCTCTGTCAGGAAGAAATGGCTGTAGAAATAGCGAATTTCCTCTCTCAGGGTGTCAAGCGGCATGATTTCCGGATAGAGTTTGTTCATCATCCAGAATATGGTCAGCGGTTGTTCCGTCGTACGATTGCCCCAAACATGCGCCACGGTCGGAATATAATAAATTTCATTGTTCTTGATAGCATTGACATCTTTCAATGTGTCCATTGCTCTCAGTTCACCAGCCATAGCGGTATCGGTGGTTACCATCACATCCGGATTCCACATCAAAATATCTTCCAGCGTATAGGATGGATGTGTAACTTCTTCCACATTTCTACCCTCGGATGTAACGCTATAGCCTCCTGCTTGATAAATCCACCATTCGGCAATAGCGTGCGGTTGGGTATATGAAGTGATACCTCCGTAGAGAACCTTCTTTCTATCCTGCTCGGCAATACCGGCAGTCAGCGAACCGGCTTGAGCCACTTTATTATTGAAGTAATCCATATAATCAGCCGCGATATCCTCTTTCCCGAAGACCCTGCCCAGCAATGTGATACAGGGTTCTACATTAGCCAGCGTCTGCCATTCCAGATAGATAACAGCCAACCCTTTCGCTTCAAGCAATGTGGCTGTCGCTAAACTCATGCAAAGGCAAATATCCGGATTGAGCTGCAGAACAGCTTCGATATCGATTTCACTGCCAGTCTCCAGAACAGGACAATCGTTGAGCTGCGGAGCGAATACAAACTGGTATTTCCATTTGTCAGTCTTGGTAAAATTGGCACGCATCTGGTTGGCGATTTTTGCGCCGCACCCCATGGTTTCGACCATTGTGTTTAAAACGCCGTTAGCCCCGAAGGTTGCGATCTTGTTGATTACACCGGGTATTTCGACTGTACGACCTGCCATGTCGGTCACTGTAAACGAAGAACGCTCTGATACCGTTTGCGTAGTGGTAATATAGGAGGTTACGGTTTGGGTAATACGCTGGGTTTCATTATGGGTTACCGTTTTGGTCGAGTTGACGGTAGTTGTAATGACATCCGGTTTACATCCGCTAAGTACCCCTGTTAATACCAGGGCTCCGGCTCCTGCCATAAACTCCCTTCTGGATACTCTAGAAATTTGCTTTTTTTGTTCTTTTCCCATTTGATTGTGCTCCTTTACATTTATTTTTTTTCATTACCGGAATACATACCTTCATTCTGGTATCATCCGGATAAAGAGTTGCCTCGGTAACACAGACATGTGTTTGATACAGTTTTGAAAGGCTTTCGGAAGTAACTGCCTTGTCAGGTGTTCCAC
>JAAYNN010000170.1 GCA_012520835.1 Dehalococcoidales bacterium | reverse complement strand
GCAACACTGGCCCATTCTCCGGGGCTTTTTCTTCCGGTAACACGCCGCCAGATTTCTTTCTGGGTATAATGAGTATCTTTCCCCCATAAATCCGAGGCATCCTCGAAAACGACTTTATCATTGATAATATTTACCCAAACCGGACTGCTTGCTTCACCTTTAATAACTATACCGTCCCAGCCAGCTCTCTTCAACATAGGTCCGACAAATTGCCCGCAATTGGTACGAGTATAATATTCCTTAGGATATGAGTAAACCTGGATCCCCGTCATTTCTATTTTGTTACCGACACTGGGGGCAAGGGTTCCGGTCATGGGATTCGTAGCAATAACGAGAACATTTTTAGGATCGAACCCTCCCACGGTTACATCCTCACATTCATCCCAGAAAACAGCCTGGCTTATTCCAAAACCTCCCCCCCATTGCTGATAAGGTTCTGTATCTATGATGCTGCTTGTCCTGTTTGTCAAATCCAGTCTTAATATTTTCCCCGTATAAGACATATTAATGACCTCCCATTGAAGTTGATTCAGTATTACTTGTCAGCACGTCGAACTCATACCCATGTTCATCTACCTGGTCGGGAATATAGTTTACAAACCTTATTGCCTTTACCGGACAAGTTTCAACACAAGCCTGCTTTCCGCCTACACCACCTTCTTCATCCCAATAAGGTGTGTTTGCACAAAAATCACACTTCATCGACACGTTCTTTTTCGAATTCCATATCGTTCTATGAGGGATGAATGGGCACGCCTGAATACACATTTGACACCCTATACACTTACGTTGGTCTATTACTCTGGCATTACCGTTGTCCTCATCTATGTGGCAGGCTCTGGTAGGACAAGCCATAATGCATGGAGCTGTAACACACTGGCGACACTGCGCAATCCGTATATCATCAGGCCAGGCAGAAAAACGATTGTTAATGATTTGTATTCTGGAATAATCGGTATTTATTTCTCCTTCGTGTACCAGAGAGCAAACCATCATACATGACATACAACCGATACAATGTTTACTGTCTACCACCAAGTAACCTTCAGAAACTGCTTGTGCCGATACCTTTTCAGCTGAATCGGCCAATCCGTAAAGAGCTCCTCCTAAGACTAAACCGGCTGCCGAACCACTGGCAATTTTAAGAAAATTCCGGCGAGATAACTCTTTGCTATCGCCATACTTTTCAGCCATATTGATTCAATCCTCCTTTTTTGATTATTTATTTATAATAATTACTATGTAGCAGTATTTATATCGTATTCGCCTTATTTTTGTCCTTTAAGTTCTTCATGCCACAAAGGATGGTGTTTCTCAACATATCCCTCGGAAACATAGCCCGTGAACATTGAGCGCAGTAGCTGCCATGACCAGGGAACGAGCGCACCCAGCAGTACATGAAAAATCAACAGCGCAGTCATAGCCAGAGCGGATACATCGTGAATAAATGTTGCAGCGCCCATTATTTCGCCCGGGATATTCCAGATATGCGCCGCGGCTTTAAAGAAACCGGTCAGAACCACTAAGCCGATAAACACCAGCCATAACAAATAAGACAGCCTTTCACTGGCGAGATACTTGCCTTCCATGGGTTGAGTACCAATACCAACCTTGGAGGTATAATGAGAAACAGCGTCACTGAAGTCTTTTAACTCCGGCATATGTTCCTTGATTTTACCGCTAACATATCCATCGGTAATGTGTGCTGACATGCCGAAGATGAAAAAAAGAGCACCGATAAAATGTATGTTGTACATGAGATTTACCGACTGAGCATCCTGAACAATGCGAGGAATAAATAAAAAACCGACATAGATGCCGGTAACAATAAGTGCGATACCCGATAAAGCAAATGACCAATGATAGAAAGGAGACCCCCAACTATGGCGGAGTACCTTGCCGTTGCTGATTTTAGTTTTTTCGCGCCTGATGGTTGCGCCAACTAAAACACCCAAAAACAATGCAACCGGTATTGCCCAGAATGATGTATTAAAAAGTAACAGGTTAGCATTAGACCGTGATGCCGCATAGGCAATTAACCCACCACCTGCCAGCATCACCAGCAACACAAGTAGTGAAGCAACCCTTTTCATTAAAACCTCCCTTTAATAATTTTTTAAAAAACTCTATACTGCAACACATACCCGCTATTTGTAATCATTATTCTTACACATCTATGCATATTTTACTTACAGCATACCATAACATATCCTCATAATTACTGTCAAAATATTCATTATAATAGAATATATTCGGATTCTCTACGTATAAGAAAATATTTTTCTCTATATTTTTAAAAAACTAAAATAAATTCTAATGTTAATTAATAAGCCCATTTATGTATTAAAAGTGACTATATCCGTGCAGGCAGTATATTGATATCTTTTATGTTTGTGATAAATTGACAGACGATTAGAAAATATAATAAACTCTCTCTAGGTAATTTGTATTTGCTTTCTTTTGCATATCAGGAATATAAGGTGGATTCTGGCACCTTTGGAGTAAAGGGCTTTATAAATACAGGCTACTTGAGGTTAAATAGCCGAGATAGTAGTTTCTCCGATCGAGGAAAGGAGACAGCATGGTGAGTAGACGATAAGCATGAATGTTTATGCGTCCGGAAAGTTTAAATTTGCATACTTTTTTTACTGACACAGTTATCAATAAATTCCAAGTAAAGGAGTAAGAATGGATAAACTCTTTCTAAGACCCAAACCAACAAGGCGAGAATTCCTGCAGATTGCCACTGCCTCACTGGCACTTCTCGGGCTTAGCCAGGCGTTAACGCCGAAAGTAGTCAAGGCCCTGGAAGCAAGCTCTGGAAAACCCTCAGTAATCTGGCTTCATGGATCGGAATGCACCGGGTGCAGCGAATCGCTCATCAACAGTCTCGAGCCGACTGCGGTTTCCTTATTACTGGATACCATTTCCCTGCGTTACCATGAAACCCTGATGGCAGCTTCCGGCCATAAAGCCGAAGAAGCTTTGGAAAAAGCGATTGCCGAAGGCGGATATCTTCTGGTAATCGAAGGTGCAATACCTCTGGCAGAAGACGGATTGTACTGCACCATCGGCGGCAAAACATTCAAGGATATTGTCCGGGGTTGTGCTAAAAATGCCGCTGCCATTATCCCGGTAGGTTCCTGTGCCACTTACGGAGGCTTCCCGGCGGCAGGCCCGACCGATTCGGTCGGCTACCTCTACCGCAATACCAAGAAACATCATGAATTCGATGATGTTACGGGTGACAAACCGGTTATCAACCTGCCCTGCTGCCCGATGCACCCCGAAAGACTGGTCGCTGTCATCGTACACTACCTGACATTCGGCACTATCCCTCCGCTGGACAATTTCGAACGGCCGATATCCATGTACGGCGAATTACTGCATGACAACTGCGAACGCCGCGGACAATTTGAAGCCGGTCGTTTCGTTACCGACTGGGGCGACCCCAGCCAGAACGGTTACTGCTTATACCTAAAGGGCTGCAAAGGCCCCTGGTCAAGACACGATTGCTGGAAACGCTTATGGAACGGCAGAACGAACTATTGTATAGCAGCTAATGTGCCCTGTATTGGTTGCAGCGAACCCGAGTTCTACGAAAGATTCAGCCCGTTATATGACAGGCAGTTCGATATTACCTTACCGGGTATCGGCAAAGTAGATATAGATAAAGTTATGGCTACCGTAGCTGCCATTGCCGCAGCCGGCATCAGCATTGATACGATTATAACCAAGCTGAAAGGGGAGGAGAGTTAAATGGGACAGAGAATTATTGTAGACCCGATTACCCGTCTCGAAGGCCATCTCAAAGTAGAAGTAGAGGTAGAGAACGGTGTAGTTACCAATGCCTGGTCCACCGGCACTATGGCTCGCGGTGTCGAAGTACTTTTACAGGATAAAGACCCGCGCGATGCCCCTTATATCACCAGCCGTATCTGCGGTGTTTGCGAAGGCGTGCATGCCATAGCTTCTGCCTATTGCCTCGACCATGCTTTCGATGTAGAAGTACCGGAAGCCGGCAGAATTATGCGTAATTTATACATGTCGGCACAATTCATGTCCGACCACTATATCCATTTCTATGTGCTTTCAGCGCTGGATTACCTGGATATCATGGCAGTAGCCGATTATGCCGGAAATGACGCCGGACTACTTGCTATCAGGGATAAAATCAGGTACCTGGCTTCTAAAAATGACCTGTCGCCGTTTACACCGCGCTATGACCCGGATGAGTATTGCGTCAACGACCCGGAGATTGTAACCACGCTGGTATCGCACTACATTAAAGCGGTAGAAATGAAAGCCAAATCGAGCAAAATGCGCTCGATTATCACCGGCGTCCAGCCGCATCCCAATTCCGTAATGGTTGGCGGGTGTACGGCAACTCCAACGGTAGACCAGCTCCGCCAGTTCAAAGACCTGTGGCTTGAGCAAATCGATTTTGTTAATAATATTTATATCAAGGATGTCGAGTATGTCGGCACCGGCCCACTGCTTGAACTGGCTACCATGGGACTGGGCGGCGGCACGCAGAACTACCTGTGCTACCCGATGTTCCCGCAGGATGACCCGGCCAGCTCTGCCGACCGTCCATTCGGCGGCAGGAACCACATTTACAAAGGCGGCGCCGTCATCGGCGGCGCTTCAAATGCTGTTGAGAAAGTTGATTACAGCAAGATTACCGAATCGGTAGAATATTCCTGGTGCGATTACCCCGATGGTGTTGACAGCCTGCACCCCAGCGAGGGCATAACCGAATTGAACGCCAGGAAAGAAAATGCCTATTCATTCTGTAAAGCCCCGCGCTACAAGGGGCAGCCGATGGAAGTCGGCCCCTTAGCCAGAGGTGTGGTAAATAAATACCCCGGTCTCATGACATTAATGGAAGCCGGTGTAAAACCCGGTGCCGTTGCCAGGCATTATTGCCGCGCCGTTGAATCGAAAACAGTAGGCGAAGCCGGTCTGCCATGGATTGACAGATTGACCGAACTGGCACTGGCTGGAACGGTAGTCGGTATGAAAGACAAGGCTGTTCCCAAATCGGCGGAAGGCTTCGGTGTCTGGGATGCCCCCAGAGGCGCACTCGGCCACTGGATAAAAATTAAAGACCAGCGCACCAAGAATTATCAATTCATAGTTCCCACCACCTGGAACGCTTCACCGCGCGACGAAAAGGGTGTTATGGGGCCCTATGAATCATCGCTTATCGGCTGCCCGGTACCCGATGCCAATAACCCGATAAATATCGTACGCATCATTCGTTCTTTTGACCCATGTCTGGCCTGTGCCGTCCACGTTATCGATCCGGAAAGTAATAACATAAAAGTACACAAGGTAGTTTAGGGGGTAGTGAAAATGACCAATACAGAATCTAATGAAATGCGACACCCTCAGGTGTTTAGAAAATTACACGGCTTAATAATGTGGTCTATCCTTTTACTGACAGTGACCGGCTTTTATATCTACTATCCCTTTGTGGACGGACAGGGATTCTTAATGTCGCTTTCACGCGGCGTTCACTTCCTGTTTGCCGGCGTCCTGACTGTAGCCGGACTTACCCGTTTTATTATGATGTTTGTCGGTAAAAACAGGGACTGGAAATCGTTTATTCCTACCCTGAAAGATTTTGCACTGATGCCCAAATTCATTGCTCACTATCTGCATCTCTGCAAAGAACCCAAGCTATCCAAGAAATATAATCCGTTACAGATGTCGGCCTACTTCATGGTATTTCTGTTTATCATCTTCCAGATACTTTCCGGTCTGGCTTTACTGTTCCCGGAAAGCTTCATGGCATGGTTTAACTACGGAATCTTCGGCAACGAATACACCTCGCGCATCTGGCACTATATCATCACCTGGGTATTCGTCTTTATTCTGATGATTCATCTTTATCTTGCCATCCGCCAGGGACGCGGCAACAAAGCGGAAGATATCAAGGAAATGCATTCCGTACCTTCGGCTGAAGAGGGAAAATAGTACGACAGGTAATTTATAATGACTGATAAACTTAAGGCGGGAAAAAAGACTATGGTGCTGGGAATCGGCAACATAATCATGGGTGACGAAGGCTTCGGCCTGCATGTTATCCGCCGCCTTAAGGAAATCGGAATGCCGGAAAATATCATTCTCGAAGAAGGCGGGGTTGGAGGATTCGAGCTTTTAAACGGTTTACAGGGAATAGAAAAACTGGTGGTGGTAGATATCATGATGATGCCGCTGCCGCCCGGTGAATTAAAAGTTTTCGAACCGGGAAACCCGCCCCAAGAACCCGGGAAAGCCATTGTTTCTTTTCACCAGATAGGTGTATTGGAACTGGTAAATGTATGGGCTATGATGGGAAACGATGAACCGGAAATAACGTTCATAGTTACCCGCCCGCAGACTATCGACTGGGGCACAGAGTTATCGGAGCCTTTGAAACCGGCTGTAGAAAAGGCAGCTGAAATGATAAAAAATATCTGTGCGGATTATAATTAAAAGGAGTTAATAATTATGTATCATCTGGCTTTTTTAATTGCTGGGCCGATATTGCTGATTTCGGTAATAACTTTTTTCATTGGTGTGCGCCGGACCGGAAGTAACCCGCGCGGCGGCGTCAGTATCATGTCATGGGGATATAATATCGCGCTCCTGGGCATTTTTGTAGCTGCCATGATATACCTTTTCGCTTAATAAACGATTGTTTCAATATTTAATCGGCACTTTATCGATGCCGGCTATGCAATGTTATAGCTGGCATCGCTTTTTAAAAAGCGATATATAGTAACAAAAAAACAAGACGATATAATTATTTCTTTCCGTTTAAAATAGATTTTAATCATATCTGTCATTCTGTTCCCGATAAATCTGAGGAATCTCGACGGCTCGGTAGAATTATCGGATGGTCTTAGACCTTTCGCTCCGTTCAGGACGACTTCCCACTCCAACTGGTAAATAATGTTTTATTCGCATCGGTTAAAGTTTTGCTATAATTATTGAGATAACATTATGGGAAACATGCTTTTAAATATGAATGATACCGCCAGAATACGCAT
>JAAYNN010000169.1 GCA_012520835.1 Dehalococcoidales bacterium | reverse complement strand
TTTTTTTTAACGCATAGAAACGAACCAGAGCCGTAAGAGAATATGAAGACAGTACAACCAAAATCAAGCCCAATATAACTCTGGTCAAATCATCTGCCCCCTATTCCCTACGCAAACTATACCTTTTGAGTCCCATTTCAACTATTGATTCCTATTTTCTCTAATGCTTCAGTAAAGCTGGTCTCTTTCTCAATACCTAATAAAGACTGTATAGTAGAAAATGCTGAAAAATCAGAATCAACAGTTAGCTTTTTTATTGTATCAGAACTAAATGGTACCCAGGGAAAAAGATCTGCAACTCTACCTGCCCACTTAAGCATAACTTCGGGAACATGCGGCACTTTATTCTTTTTCCCAAGCTTTTGACAAATACCAGCGCACATTTCATCTACTGTGAGCACATTTTGATTCGATACAATAAAACCTTGATTAGAATAATCATTACACTCCAAAAGTTTATAAATTATTTCTACCAGGTCTTCCACAAAAATAGCATTCTTTTTATTCTTTCCCGACCCAGGAATTAAGAATTTATTAGCTTTTATTGCATTTATCATGCGCCCCATATTACCCCGGTCACCCGGCCCGTAAATCATAACCGGCCTTAAGATAAGCCACGGCACCTTCTCATCTAAAATCCTTTTTACAGCTTCTTCTGCTAACAACTTGGACTTCGAATACATATTGACTGGATTTATTTTTAATTCTCCATTTTCGTCCGTAACCGGATAGTCACCGTAAATACCAACCGTGCTTATGAACACAAATCGCTTTACATTGTTTGTAAGCAGAGCCCGGCATAATTCTTCGCTAGCTACCACGTTGGTCTGATAAAACTTATCCCAGTCTTGTTCGCTTCTTTTATGAACGTGAACCATCGCGGCCAGGTGTATAACATCCGTTACTCCATCCAATAACAAGTCCCACTCGCACGAATTAATATCAAACTCTTTTATACTTAAAAATGTTGAACAAATGTTATCAAAAACAGAAGCTGTTCCCAGGTAAACACCAGCAACCACTGAATATCCTTCTGAAAGTAGTCTCGATACCAGAGCCCGACCTAGCATACCGCTAGCTCCAGTAACAAGAATTTTCTTAACCATATGTAAACCTCAAATTATATTATGAATTTGGCTTCTTATAAGTCTGAAATGATGCTCTCATAAACAGCCATTGTTTTTTCAGCCATTTGCTCTACTGTAAAATATTTTGAAAACCTGTCAAACCCCGTATCCCCCATAGAGGTTCTAAGTTGGGAGTCATTTAAAAGACGCCCCAACCTTTCCTTCAAACACTCCAGATCCCCCCTGGGTATCAAGTACCCGGTTATCCCATCTATAACAGCTTCTTTACATCCTCCTACATCAGATGTAATTACTGGCAAACCTGCCCGCATAGCCTCTAATATGGTTATGGGAAAACCTTCCCAATTGGACGTCAGTACAAAAATATGTGCCTTTTCAAGTAATTCTGATACATCAGTACGTGCACCCAGGAACCTTACCTTATCACTAATTTGTAGTTTTCGAGCTAGCTCCTCGGTAGCAGATAGTAACGGCCCATCACCAACAAAATCTATTTCAAAGTCTGTCATAGTCTTTAATTGACTGGCTGCTCTTACCAGTAGTTGCTGATCCTTTTGTTCTGAAAATCTAGCTACCATAATAATACGAATAGGAGCGCGGTCACAGGTACTGGTAGCCGAACAACCAGAAGTTGGAATGCCATTATGGATTGTAACTAATTTATTACTGGAAGCAACTCTTTTCTCCAGAGCAAGTTGCCGGTCATATTCTGATACACATATTATCCCTTCACACCATTTTGCAGCCATACGTTCAAGTTGCAGGTAAATCTTTCTATTAACAGGTGATACTCCGTCAGTAAACGACCATCCATGAGCTGTAAATACGGCTGGTATACCATTTTTGTAAGCAACAAAACGCCCTAAAAATCCCGCCTTACTCGAATGAGTACAGACCAAATCAGGGGTTAGTTCCTTAACAATACTATTCAATTCTATAAAGGCTTTAAAATCTAACACTGGTGATAATGAGCGTTGCAAACTACTACATTTATATACAGGAATCCCGCGATCTTTTAATTCGTCCCATAAGGGACCTATAGTTCCCATAACAACTCCTACTTCAAAAGCATCCTTCTGATAATTACATAAGTCCAATAGATGAGTTTGCGCTCCTCCTAATTCGCCGAGTGTTATAATATGAAGTAGTTTA
>JAAYNN010000168.1 GCA_012520835.1 Dehalococcoidales bacterium | reverse complement strand
CTTTTAAAATAACGCGCGTCGGGCAACTGGTTGCCACAGAGGCATCGAAACGGCTGGGAGTTGCCTTCGGAATTGTTGACCTCTCGTTAGCGCCGACTCCGGCCATCGGTGACAGCATCGCCAATATCCTAGAAGACATGGGTCTGGAGAGATGCGGGGCACCGGGAACTACTGCGGCGCTGGCGCTTCTAAACGATGCTGTTAAAAAAGGCGGCACCATGGCCAGTTCGCAGGTGGGAGGACTTTCGGGGGCATTTATACCTGTCAGCGAAGATGCCGGCATGGTGGAAGCCGTGAAAGCCGGAGCGCTCAGCCTGGAAAAACTGGAGGCGATGACCTGCGTCTGTTCCGTCGGGCTGGATATGATTATCGTCCCCGGAGATACGCCTGATTACACGATATCAGCCATCATCGCCGATGAGGCTGCTATAGGCATGATAAATTCGAAGACGACTGCGGTAAGAATTATACCCGCTCCCGGTAAAAAAGTGGGAGAAACGGTGGAATTCGGCGGGCTTTTGGGCGGCGGCCCGGTTATGGCGGTCAATAAGTTCTCCAGCAAGGCATTTATATCCAGAGGTGGACGCATCCCCGCCCCCATCCACAGCCTGAGGAACTAGATTATATGTCCGATAAACGCAAAAAGAGACCGAAATGTTCCATGTGCGGCAGGTGCTGCAGTGCGCCGACTGTGATGATTACCAAGCCCTCGGATTATAAAAGATGGGTGGAACAGGGACGCCAGGATATTCTTCGATACGCTACGGTTCCTCCGCCGCATGGATACGGCGACCTCTGGAGAAACCCGCGGGACGGAGAAATAATAACCCACTGCCCGTTTGCACAGGAGATTGAGAATAATAAATATATCTGCTCCATCCATGAAACCAAACCGAAGGTATGCCGCGAATTCCGCTGTGAATGGGCATACGGCGCCGGTAAAAAAGGCGTCCCTTTTAAAACAGATTGCGGCTGGACGGATAAAGCGCAAAAACTGGGCTACGGGAAACGATAAAATAATGAAAACAGATATAATGTTAATATTGACCATTATATAAAAAGGATGGTGACATTGAATGGCAGATGAAAATCGTACACCGGAATATAATGACAGCAGGATAGACCGCACATTGCTTTCGCCCGAAGCAGAGCAAAAACTGGCTGCGTCTTTAACAGCGGAGTTGCCGGAAGCAATCCCCTATCTGCCCTATCTGCTGCAGGATTTATGGGAACTGGGGTCTAATCCCCGTCATATTATTGAACTCCTCTCCGAGCATGCCGCTCTATCCAGTGATTCCAGAATACTGGACCTGGGCTGCGGCAAAGGAGCGGTCAGTGTTATGCTGGCGGAAAAATTCAGGTGCAGGGTTAAAGGCATCGATATTTTCCCCGAATTTATCGATTACGCCCTGGTAAAAGCCGCCGAACATGGTGTCTCCGAATTGTGTGAATTTGTTATCGACGATATTAATCATGCCGTATCCAGTGAAAAAGATTATGATGTCGTAATTTTAGGGGCTGTGGGCGATGTACTGGGGAAACCGGATGCAACCATCGAAAAGCTGAAGAATACTCTTAAACCGTCCGGTTTTATCATTATCGATGACGGCTATGTTGCCGAAGGCTCCGATTCAACCTATCACTCACGGAAGGATTGGATGCTGTTTTTCGTAAAATCGGGGGTAATGCTTATCGATGAGATAACGTCCGATAGCGAAGAAATGGCTAAAATAAACAGCTGCAATCAGGAACATATTATCAGGAGAGCCAACGAGCTGAAACTACTGCATCCCGATAAATCGGACTTGTTCGATAAATACATTCAAAACCAGCAGGCGGAATGCGACCAACTGAAACACGATATCATCGGCGTCACCTGGTTATTGCAATCCGTTACCTAGAATTTATTTTTCCTCGCATAGATACCATCTTAATTAAGTATTTTAAGATTATCTTAATAATTGTTTGTTAGGGGTATTGACAAATCTTAGTTAGCATTGTATAATAGTATTAGCAATCGATAAAGGAGATTGCTAAATAATAAAGATTTAATAAAAAGGAGGTTTTTGATATGGTACTTAAGAGATGGAATCCCTACAGGGAATTAAAACAGATGGAGGATACGATGGACAGATTATGGAGAATCGGCGGATTCCCGGCTTACCGCGAGGGTTCGGAGGACTGGAATATTTTAATAGACGTCATGCAAAAGAACGACGATATTATCGTCAGCGCATCCGTCCCCGGTATTAAACCCGAGCAAATAGATGTAGCGGTCGAGGACAATGTTCTAACCATCAGGGCGATAAGAAAGTCAGAAGCAGCTGATGATGTTAACTACCTCATCAAGGAGAGACCGGAGGGTTCTTTCTTCAGGGCGTTAAGGCTGCCCGATACGGTCGATTCCGAAAAAATCGAATCCTCTTACTGCAACGGCGTTCTGACCATTACGATGCCAAAAGCGGAAGAGAAAAAGAAGAAACAAATAGAAGTAAAAGTAGTTAACGAACCTGAAACCATCGAAACCACCGCTAAATAATAGAACAACCCTTTTTCTCCTTTCAGATGTTTATCCTTTCAGTTAGCCTGGCTTATCGCCGGGCTAACTTGTTTTTAGCATTGACATTAACCTTATAATAATATATATTTAAATGGTAAGATTGTTAGAAAGTAGGATTTTCTGATGTCAGAATTGGTTCAAATACGTAAAAAGGCGCAATTAACCCTACCCGCTTCGGTACGGCAAAAACTGGGTATCGAAGAAGGCGATTTCGTCGATGTTCAGATAAAAGACGGCGATATCGTACTCAAGGTCATGAAGTTAATCAACAGGGAACAGGCATGGTTCTGGACACAACGATGGCAAAACGGCGAAAAAGAGGCTGAGGAAGACATACGCAGCGGCAGAGTACATAAATTCGAAAACAGTGACGATGCCATTTCTTTTCTCCACCGGCAAAGCGGTAAAGAGAAAAAAGACACAGGCAGCAAGTAATGCCCATCGAATTGACAGAGCGTTTTGTACGGCAATATACCCGATTGCCGATGGCTATCCAAAATAAGGTAGATAAAGCGTTAAGGCTGCTGGATAGCAATTTCCGCCATCCCGGCTTACGTAGCCACCCAATAGAGAAAGCCCCCGGCATTTTCGAAGCTTATGTGGATGATAAATACCGCATGACCTTCGAGCGCAAGGGGGATATTTTTATCATCCGTAACGTGGATAACCACGATGATTGTCTGAAAAACCCGTAAAAACACCACTCCATAAAATATTTTTTATGTAATCTCAGGTTAATTTCTCAGACACTACAATCGAGTAGCACTTTTTTATCTAATTTTGACCGGAATACCGGCTACCATAAAATAGACCTCATCGGCATACTGCGCCATAAGCTGATTCGCCCTGCCAAGCAAGTCGCGATAATTGCGGGAGAGTTCGTTATCGGGGACTATGCCGAGCCCCACCTCGTTGGATACCACTATAAAAGCAGATGGTTTTGTCTGCATTGCCTTGATTAGCGCTTCGATCTCATTGATAACCGCAGACTCAGCCGTTTCTTCATCATCTGCTGCCAGCATCACATTAGAGACCAGCATGGTTATGCAATCGATAACGACAACCTCATATTCCCCGCCATTTTGAGATATAGCTTTAGCCACTTCAGATGGCGACTCCAGTGTCTTCCAGTTTGACGGCCGGGACTTCTGGTGCTTCTCGATGCGCCGGCGCATATCTTCGTCTCTGGCTTCCGCCGTCGCCACAAAGAGAACTTTGCCGCCGCTTTCGGCAGCCAGTTTTTGGGCAAAACTGCTCTTACCCGCCCGGGCGCCGCCAGTTATTAAAATACAACTCAATTCAAACCTCTTTATCCCTGTATTTGCAGGACAGTATATCCCAAAACCGGTGATTATCTCTTAATATCTTTTCAGAACCGATGATCTCCAATTCCCCTTTGAAGAGAGATCCGCCGGCAACCAGTGTATGATACTCCCCGACTTCACCGCAAGGGATAATTTTATTGTTTCGAGCCAAACCGGAAATCGCAACGACATTTATTTTACCCTCCATTCAAATGCGAGGTATCGTTCAACAGGGACAGGACTGCCCCCTTTTCAACGTTATCCAAGATAGTAAGCGAGGCAACGTCGATTTTGAATTGCCACCATTTATTGACATCTATACCAAGCAAAAGGCAAAGAATGACCCTTAAACAGCCGGAATGAGTTACCGCCAGTATTTTTGAATTTTCGCCCCATTTCATCAGTATATCGATGAAAGAACGCATGCGTGCAGCAAGATCGGCCAAATTTTCGCCGCCGGCAAATGTAAAATCGAACACAGCCGGGTCCCAGCCCGGAAAAATCCCGATGATTTCTTGGTAGGTCTTGCCTTCCAGTCTGCCGAAATCCATTTCTACCAGTTCGGGTGAAGTTATAATGGCGATACTGCGTCCGTCATGAATCAATCTGGCTGTTTCATGTGCTCTTGCCAGCGGACTGGCATATATTGCATCGAAAGGCTCTGACGATAATCGCACAGCCAGCTGTCGTGCCTGTCCGATGCCCGTTTCGTTCAAGGGAACATCGATGCGCCCCTGGTATCTCCTGACCCTGTTCAAATCGGTTTGCCCGTGCCTGACCAGATATAATTTCAAAATAAATACTCCTTAAAAAACAATCGAAAGCAGAACCGGCGTTACAATCAGTGTTACCGCTTCGTTAACCTCTTTTATCGCGCCATAGGTATCACCCGTCAATCCCCCCAGCCGCGATTTGAAAAAGAGGCCGATAAGCAGCGTAACAAGACCGGTTATCGCCATCACGGCAATACCCCACCACCCCGCCAGCAGGATTGCCGCCGCCAGAGTGATAACCGATGCGATGAGCCATCGCAACAGGGTCGAACCCTGTTTGAAAGCCAATCCCAGTCCCTCTTTGCGCGCGTAAGGAAAGACGCTGATGGCTAAAACCATCGCCCAGCAGCCAAGCACCGGCGCCAGTACCAGCGTTTCCCAGTCCCAACCAGACAGGGATACCAGAGCGGCAAACTTTATCAACAATAATAGACATACACCGACAACCCCGAAAGCCCCGCTATGGCTGCTTTTCATTATTTCCAGCCGTTTCTCCGGTGTACAGCCTCCCAGCCCGTCGCAGCTGTCGGCCAGCCCATCCAAATGCATGGCGCCGCTGATTATTACCCAGAAGAGCAGAGTTAAAACAGCAGTGATAACGGTGGAAAAGACTTCCCCCAGTCCCCAGTCAACCAGAAACAGCAACAGGCCGATAATCAAGCCGACTACCGGGAAAAATACCAAAGACGAGGCGATATCCTTCGCTTCCCACTGCTTTTTAAAAGGTATCGGAATGATGGTGAGAAATTGCAGCGCTATCCAGAAACCCATCTAACTCTCCGCATCCTTATCAGAAACGCCCGCTTCCTCGAATGTTTTCATTTCTCTTAATATCTTTACCGATGCCTCGACCAGCGAAATACCGAGAGCTGCCCCGGTGCCTTCACCCAGCCGCATATCCAGCAGGAGCAGCGGCTGCAAGCCCATGTATTCCAGCATGATGCGGTGCCCGCACTCGACCGAAAGGTGAGAGGCAATCAGGTAATCTTTAACTTGAGGCGATAGAGCATATGCAATCATGGCTGCCGACCCGGAGATAAAGCCGTCGATGACCACCGGTATGCGGTTGGCGACTGCTCCCAGTATGACACCGGCCAGCCCGCCGATTTCGAAACCGCCCACTTTCGCCAGTACATCGATACCGTCGCTGCTATCAGGACGGTTAATTTCCAGCGCACGGTTTATCACTGCCACTTTATGAAGGAACTGTTTATCATCGATACCGGTACCGCGCCCCGTTACATCGGCCGCAGACCTTCCGGTGATAGCCGCGCAGATGGCACTGGCGGCAGTGGTGTTGCCGATTCCCATATCGCCGGTGCCGACAATATCCAATCCCCTGGCAACATGTGATTCTACTACGGCAATACCTGCTTCGATAGCATCGGTTGCCTGCTTGCGGCTCATTGCCGGGCCTTTTGCCATGTTGGCGGTACCAGAGCCGATAGGTCTAGATTCCAGCAGCGGATGCGGCTCGAAACCGCCGATGACACCCATATCTACGACGACTACACGCGCCCCGATATGGTGCGCAAAAACATTGATAGCGGCGCAGCCGTTAAGAAAAGGGGAAACCATTTGACGGGTAACATCCTGGGGATAGGCGCTGACACCTTCCGCCACCACGCCATGGTCGGCAGCCATCACCACGATAGCCCTGTTATCGAATGTAGAGGTAATACAGCGGCGCATGCCAGCCACCCTGACAGATACCTCTTCCATCTTGCCAAGGCTCCCCCTGGGCTTTGTAAGCGCATCCTGTCGCTTGCGAGCCAGCTCGATAATGCTTTTATCGGCAGGCTCTATCCTGTTTAATACCTGTAAGAGTGATGTAGTCATTTAATCCCCGCCTCTATTATTTCATATATTTTTTTCATATCCAAATGACGGCGCACCGCATCCGCCAGCCTGTCATAGCTTTCTTCTTCATTTACCGCGGTATCACTGGTACACTCCGGCAACCCGTGATATTTCTGTAAAGACGCTAAAAATCCGTTCCTGAAAACAGTGTTGATATTATTGCTTTCATCCAGCCAGACCGAATCCTCCTGGGCAATATCGATATCTCTCAGATATGGGATTACACCCAACACAGGCTTGCCCGTTTCCCTTTCCAGGAATTCGATGCCCGGCTGCAACAAACCGATATCGCCGCGAAACTTGTTTATAAT
>JAAYNN010000167.1 GCA_012520835.1 Dehalococcoidales bacterium | reverse complement strand
CCGGGTACACCAAAATTTTACCTGACAAAACCGAAATAATTGTTCCCGGGAATCTAAAAATTTTCGATAATACCGATGGCCGCAGCCAATGGTTGGCAAGTCCGAATACTATTTTAATCGATAGTGAGCAACTGGAATCAGGCGAAGCAATGAGCAGTGAGTTCAAGAAAATTGCTGCGCTCGCCATCGAAGAATTCAAGGATGAATACCATAAACGTTTTCCCGAGAGAAGCACTGAAAATCTTACGGATGAAGACTTATTGCGTGAGGTTATGAATACCGTGGGAAAGCAGGGGAAATTAGGCGAGAATATAAAATGCGTTGTTTCTGTGTCTATGCTTACTGAAGGCTGGGATGCAAACACTGTTACACACATTATGGGGGTGAGGGCTTTCAGTACACAGTTGCTTTGTGAGCAGGTTGTGGGGCGCGCTTTGCGCCGCAGAAGTTATGAGGTCAACGAAGATGGTTTGTTTGAAACCGAATACGCAGAGGTTTACGGGGTTCCCTTCTCCTTTATTCCCTGTTCCGGTTCAAGCACAGACCCCAAGCCGCCGAATCCGGTTACGCGTGTACGTGCTCTAGATGAAAGGGCGGCCTGTTGTGAAATCACTTTCCCGCGTGTTGCCGGCTACAAGTATGAGGTACCTCAGGATAGGCTGACTTATACCTTTACGCAGGATTCAATGATGATATTGTCAGCGGAATATACGCCTACGACGACCTTCAATGCCCCGATTGTAGGTGAAAACTCTATCCACCAGCTGCGTTTTACACTTGGCAGCAGGCGTGAACAGGAAGTGGTTTTTCAGGTTGCAAAAACCTTGATGGATAAATATTTTAATGAAGATGATAACCGCAGACCATGGTTATTCCCTCAACTGGTAAATATTACAAGGGAATGGATGAAAGAATGCGTCAAAATCAAGGATGACGCCTTTATTCAAATGTTGCTGTTGACTGAGAATACTCATCTTGCCGCTGAACGCATCTACAATGCGATTATATGGGATTGTAAAGAAAAAGCAATTTTAAAACCGATATTGCGTAACTATGATAACGTCGGTTCTACTCGCTATGTGGATTTCGATACTACACGTCGTGTATATGCTACGAGCCCGTATAAATGCCATATCAACTATATGGTTGCCGATACTAAATTATGGGAACAGAAAACGGCTCAGGCTTTAGAAGATATGGATGAAGTAATCTGTTATGTAAAAAATCAGGGACTGGAGTTTACTATTCCCTATGTTATCGAGGGTGATGAAAAGAAGTATTATCCTGATTTTATCGTCCATTTAAAAGATACTGACGGTGAACTTTTAAACTTGATTGTTGAAGTCAGCGGGGAGAAAAAGATAGAAAAAGCAGTGAAGGTTGCTGCCGCCCGCAATCTATGGGTGCCGGCAATCAATAATCATGGCGGGTTCGGCAGGTGGGCATTTGTCGAAATCAGCGACCCGTGGGATGCAAAAAGTACGATAAGGGAGTTTTTAGACCCTCACCCCACCCCTCTCCCATAAAGGGCGAGGGAGTAAAAAAGAATCCTCTCTCCCCTGGTGGGAGAGAGTTAGAGAGAGGGCGTATAAATATTGGATAAACCTCATCTTACCGAAAGAGCAAGAGAATTAAGGCGCAATGAGACCGATGCCGAGAGGTTAATGTGGTCATGGTTGCGTGCCAAACAAATCAACGGCGTAAAATTCCGGCGGCAGCAACCCATAGGCGGTTATATTGTCGATTTTGTCAGCTTTGAAAAGAAGCTGATAATCGAAGTCGATGGCGGTCAGCATAATTTTGACGATAACAGGGAAGACGATAAAGTCAGAACCGAATGGTTTGAAGCACAGGGTTATCGTGTGATAAGGTTCTGGAATAGTGATGTTTATGCGAATCGTGAGGGTGTTTTATATAAAATAGTTGAGGCTATGGAAGACCCTCACCCAGACCCTCTCCCATAGCAGGGAGAGGGATAAATTGAATAAGGTAGTCCTCTCCCCCCTTGGCGGGGGAAGGCTGCAGAGAGGGAGTAATTCTCGCTCCCTTGGCGGGGAAGGCTGCAGAGAGGGAGCAATCCTCTCTCCCCTTGGCGGGGGAAGGCTGCAGAGAGGGAGCAATCCTCTCCCCCCTGTCGGGAGAAGGCTGCAGAGAGGGAGTAATCCTCTTGCCTTGGTGGGAGAAGGCTGTAGAGAGGGAGTAATCCTCTCTCCCCTTGGCGGGAGAGAGTTAGAGAGAGGGAATCTAGAGAGGGGGAAAAGCAATGTCTGCTCGTAAGAATAATATAAAGACACCGATTGAAGCAGTGGTGCATAAAGACCGCCGTACCAATATACCCACCGAAGAACTGCGGGGTTTTGTTGCTAAAGACGAAAATGCGCCGAAGACAATACTCTATCCGCGTGATCCCTCCCTCGACCCCCAGCTTGTCTGGAAAGGCAAGGATGAGCAGGATTCGTATCCCCTGGAAGTCCCGGCGGTGCCGATTTACATACAGGAAAAAATCCTTCCGAAGTATTTAATCGAGGACTTGCGCGCTCAGGCAAACGAAGGCAAGCCCGCCCAGCTCGACCTGTTTGCCGATTTCAACGGCATCAAGTTCGAGGATATGGTGGATTTCTATCAGCACGACCAGAAGTGGTCGAACCGCATGATACTGGGAGATTCCCTTTTGGTGATGACCTCGCTGGCTGAGAAGGAAGGTTTGAAGGGCAAGGTGCAGATGGTCTATCTCGACCCGCCCTACGGCATCAACTTCAATTCCAACTGGCAGGTCAGTACCCGCAAGCGTGATGTAAGGGATGGTAAAGCCGAAGATGCCACCCGCCAGCCGGAGCAGGTGAAGGCTTTTCGTGATACATGGAAACTGGGAATCCATTCCTATTTAGCTTATTTGAGAGACAGGCTGGGGGTGGCAAGGGATTTGCTGACCGAAACCGGCAGTTGCTTTGTGCAGATTGGAGATGAAAACGTACACTTGGTGCGCTGCCTGATGGACGAGGTATTTGGGAGTGAAAATTTTATTAGTTTGATTAGTTTTAGAAGAAAAATAAATGCAATGAATCCTAGATATCTAGGTGTAGTAAATGATTATATTGTCTTTTATTCAAAGGACATTAATAATCTTAAATTTAAAAAGCTGTTTAAAAAGCAGGAAAGAATGTTAGGGGGGAATTGGGATTATGTTGAACTGCCAGATGGGGAAAAGAGGCGTTTGACAAGCGAGGAAATCGATAATCCTGAACTTTTACCAAAGGGTTCTAGAATTTTTGCATCATATAAATTAGCTCCTGCGGGGTTTAATCAAAATGCAACTTTTAATGTCGAATATAAGGGAATAATATATCAACCGCCATTAACAGCAGGTGGGAGAAGTTGGAAAACTAATGAAGTAGGAATGAAAAGGCTAATAACTTTGGATAGGGTTTTACCACAAGGTAATACTCTGCGTTTTGTATCCTTTGCAGATGAATTTCCTTATACAGAAATTGATCACTCTTGGGAAGAAGCGGCTTATTCTTCGAATAAAAAATATGTCGTTGAGACTGCTGAAGAAACTATTAAACGCTGCCTTCTCATGACCACCGACCCGGGGGATTTGGTGCTCGACTCTACCTGCGGCAGCGGCACCACCGCCTATGTTGCCGAGCAGTGGGGCAGGCGCTGGATAACCGTCGATACCAGCCGCGTGGCTCTGGCTTTAGCCCGCACGCGCTTAATGTCCGCCAAGTTGCCCTACTACCTGCTGGCGGATTCTCCCGAAGGCATAAAAAAAGAAACCGAGATTACCGGCAGGATTCCGCCGTCATATCCAACGTCTTATGACATCAGAAAGGGTTTTGTTTACAAGCGGGTGCCGCACATTACGCTAAAATCGATTGCCAACAATCCCGATATCAAAGAGGGCATGAGCCGGCAGGAAATCGACGCCGCCATAGCGCGTCATGCCGATACCGAAACGCTTTACGACCAACCATATGAAGATAACAAGCGTGTGCGTGTAACCGGCCCGTTTACGGTGGAGAGCTTATCGCCGCACAGGTTTATCTCGCTGGATGAGGAAAGGCCGGCTGCCGAGAGAACGGCTCAAAAAGAGAGCAGCGAAGGACAATTTGAAACGATGATTCTGGAACATCTCAGGAAAGCCGGCGTCCAGAACACCATCAAGGGTGAAAAATTAAAATTCGATAGCCTGGAAACAATTGCCGGTGAATATATACAGGCTGCCGGCGAATATACCGATGCCGACGGCAAAAGCAGGCGCGTGGCGGTATCCATCGGCCCTCAATACGGCACAGTCAGCCCGGATATGGTCAAGGAAGCTGCCAAGGAAGCGGTGCAGGGCGTCGGTTACGACATTTTAATCGTCTGTGGTTTCGCCTTCGACCCGCACGTTTCCGAGGAAGCTAAACGCTACGGCAAACTGACAGTGCTGATTACAAGGATGAACCCCGATTTATCCATGGGTGACGACCTGCTAAAGAACACCGGCACCGGTAACCTGTTTATGGTTTTCGGCGAACCAGATGTGGCTGTAAAGAAGCAAACGGACGGCAAATATACGGTAGAAATCAAGGGGATGGATATATATAATCCCACCACCGGACAATTAAGCAGCAACCCCGTCAGAGAAATTGCCTGCTGGTTTATAGATACCGATTATAACGGCGAGAGTTTCTTCGTGCGTCACGCCTATTTTACCGATGGTGAAAATAAGTTCGACAGGTTGAAGAGAACGCTCAGGGCGGAAATCGATGAGTCGGCGTGGGATTCACTTTATTCAACCGTAAGCCGACCTTTTGACGCCCCCAAAACCGGTAAAATCGCCATCAAGGTCATCAACCATTACGGCGATGAGGTGTTAAAAGTTTACGAGATAAAATAGAGTCAATTCAGGCTGCCTGAGATAATATTATAAAATATTCCCTTCGTCGATGCTCAAGGGGCTTTCAGCTTCAAAAAGTGGTACCCCTGGTGAGAGTCGAACTCACGACACGCGGTTTAGGAAACCGCTGCTCTGTCCTCTGAGCTACAGGGGCATAAAGTATAGCTTCGCAATTGTCAATAATACCAACAGAAATTGTAGCAATAAAGCTGTTGTTTGGCAACTTGAAGGCGCTGTTATCCGCAAAGAACGCATATTATAATCAAAAAGGTATTGCAAATAGATTCAATACCAGGTAGACTTAATTAAAGAGATTAAAAACAGGTACAATGGATAGCCCCGATGATGTACAGCCATATTATCGGGCTGATGCCTTTTAATATTACAGGGTCTTTCAGGGGGAGGAACTGACAGTACATGCCGAAAAGGATGCTCCCGTTCCTGATGTTGACGCTGATTGTCCTCAGTGTCTTTCCCGTTGCCAATTTATCTGCCGGCGAGCCTGGCGCTTCATATGCCGCCGACATATCCCGCCCCGTAAAAGTCGGCGTATATCAAGGTTGAGTATCTGTCATGGCAGAATTTCGCGGCACCACGGCAACATTTAAAAAGCGGATTCGGAAAGGTTGCAAGGTTTGTGATAGAATAGCCTGTAAATCAGGCTGAACGGGCTGGAGAAGGAAATGATGGAGAAAAGCAGTGACAATCCCTGGACAATCCTGATAGTCGATGACGAGAATGTCATCAGGCGGCTTCTGTGCCATAAATTGAAGTCGGAAGGTTACGTGTGCATCGAAGCCGACAGTCCCCAGCAGGCCATGGAGAAGATGCATGAGCAGCCGGTTGATATAGTAATACTGGATATCATGATGCCCGGCGGGTCCGGCATCGAACTTTTACCGGATATAAAAAAACACTTTCCAGGTACCATTGTCATCATGGCAACCGCCGTCGGTGATGCCGATACCGCCATCAAGTGCGTCAGGCTGGGCGCTTACGACTATTTTACCAAGCCCTATAATCTCGATGAAGTGGTTATCAGCGTGGCTAGGGCTTTAAATACGCGCCGCCTGGAACTGGAAATATATGATTATCAGCAGCACCTCGAAGAGAAAGTCCAGATTCAGGCCGCTAAAATCCGCGATGCTTTTATGAACGCAGTGATGGCGCTGGCGCTGGCTATGGATGCCAAGGATGAATATACCAGCGGCCATTCGGGGCGGGTGGCCGAAATATCGGTAGCTATCGCCGGGGAGATGGGCTTGTCGCAAAGTGCTGTGGAGAATATCAGGATTGCCGGCATGATTCACGATATCGGTAAAATCGGCGTAAAGGAAGAGATACTCAACAAGCCCGGGAGGCTGACACACCATGAATTCCAGCAGATCAAGGCCCATTCGGTCATCGGCGAGCGTATCTTGAAACCGATAGTAGACGAGCAGGAAATACTGGATATAGTACGCATGCACCACGAGAGATTCGACGGCAACGGCTATCCCGACGGGCTTTCAGGCAAGCAGATTCCGGTCGGCGCCGCCATCATGGCTCTGGCAGATGCCTATGATGCCATGACCAGCGACCGCCCTTACCGCAAGTCCCTGGGTCATGCGGCGGCGGTCGATGAAATCAAAAAGGGTTCCGGAATCCAGTTCGACCCGGAGGTAGTCGAGGCTTTCCTCAGAATTGAAACAAAAACTGTTCCGAATACAGTCAGTTCATGATTTGCCGGATTGCCGCTGTTAATATTCAGATTTCAACCCCATCCGTTGGCAATTTCGCCTGCAGCGTGTTTAAAATGTATAATCCATCATGCTTTTCTTAAAGGTCTTTTCAGGAAGATATGCTTAATATCAGCAACCTATCCAAGTCGTTCGGTCTGCGCACCCTCTTTTCCGGCCTGTCTTTGACGGTCGGCGAGCGCGACCGTATTGCCGTACTCGGGCCTAACGGCTCCGGCAAAACGACGCTTTTCGAGATGATTTCCGGCAGTATCGCCCCCGATGAAGGCACAATCACCCGCCAAAGAGGCATGACGATCGGCTACCTGAAGCAGGATGTGGGCACTTTTTCCCGGAAACCTCTGCTGGAAGAGGTGGCCGGTTCATGTGAAAAAACGAAGGCGGTAAAAGCGCGCATCGACGACATAGTCCTTCAGCTGGAGGGAGAACTCGATGACGCCGGGAAGTCTGCCCTTTTGGCGGAACTGGGGGAACTGCAGCACCGCTTCGAGATCCTGGGGGGAAACGATATCGAACACCATGCCGGGGTTATCCTGTGCGGATTGGGTTTTTCGGAAAGCGATTTCCATCGTCCTTTGAGCCGGTTCAGCGGAGGCTGGCTGATGCGGGCGGCTCTGGCGCGCCTGCTGGCCATCAACCCCGACCTGCTGCTTCTGGATGAGCCGACCAACCACCTCGACCTGGAATCGTGCATCTGGTTCGAGAATTACCTGATGCGCTACGAAGGCGCGGTGCTTTTAACATCCCACGACAGGTCATTTTTAAACAAGGTTGCCGATAAAATACTGGCAATCGAGAACGGCAGGACGGTGTGTTTCAACGGCAGCTATAACGCCTATATCGAAATGCGGCAGAAAGAAGCTGAAAAACTGGAAGCGGCCGCCCGGCGGCAGGAAAAGAAAATCGCCAGAGAAATGGAGTTTGTAGACCGTTTCCGCTACAAGGCAACTAAGGCACGGCAGGCGCAGAGCCGCTTGAAAATGCTGGCAAAAATCAAGCGCATCGAGGTGCCGCGCGTTACCAAAAAAGTGAATTTCAGCTTCAGCGAACCGGAACCGGGCGGGCGCGAGGTGATTACTCTTAAAAACGTTCACAAGTCATACGGAGAGAAAGTCGTTTATGCCGGTATCGACATGACCATCGAGCGCGGCGACAGGGTGGCGCTGGTGGGACCCAACGGCGCCGGTAAAACCACCCTCTTAAAAAT
>JAAYNN010000166.1 GCA_012520835.1 Dehalococcoidales bacterium | reverse complement strand
GTCTTGGCTCTGCCGGCAACATCATCGGATTTAATTGTCAATACTTCCTGTAGATTATGTGCCGCTCCGTAAGCCTCCAGCGACCAGACTTCCATTTCACAGAAACGCTGGCCACCGAATTGAGCTTTACCACCAAGCGGCTGCTGACTGATTAAGGAATAAGGACCGGTTGCTCTGGCATGGACTTTATCCTCTACCAGATGTATCAGTTTCAACATATAAATATTACCGACGGTTACAGGTTGGTCGAACGGCTCACCAGTACGTCCATCCCTTAAAATAGCTTTACCGCTGATTGGAGAAGGTGAATTCCTGGTGATGGTTACTTCCTTCATTTTTGCAGTCAATTCATCGGGGCTAAGCTTTCGGCTTTCCACACCCAGTTCTTCCAGCCATAACCGTAAACAAACGTCCCTCGCTTCCCCGATGATACTGTTATCGAAGACCTTTTCTCCATTAAAACCCTTTTCATTTACCCATGCCTTGGTTTTTTCAAGATTCAATGAAGGTTTACCGCCCTGTAAACTTAAGGTAACCGAGCCGGTTTTTTGCACCAGCCATGTCCTTGCCAGTGCATCTTCAATTTCGGTATCGCTGGCGCCATCGAACGCCGGAGTTAAAACCTTAACACCAAGATTTCTGGCAGCCCAGCCGAGATGAGTTTCAAGTATCTGCCCCAGGTTCATTCTGGAAGGAACACCGATAGGATTGAGAATAATATCAACCGGAGTCCCATCAGGCAGGAACGGCATATCTGCAGCCGGGGCAATCACAGAAATAACACCTTTATTGCCATGGCGTCCGGCTAATTTATCGCCGACAGAGACTGCCCTTTTCTGTGCTACCCAGACCTGTACCCACTGATTAACCCTGACGGGCAACTCAGCTCCCTCCTCGCGCGAAAAGAACTTGACATTAATTACCTTGCCCCATTCACCGTGAGGCATTCTCAAAGAAGTATCTTTAACTTCACGTGCTTTTTCACCGAAAATCGCCCTCAGCAGTTTTTCTTCTGCCGAAAGCTCGGTTTCACCCTTGGGTGTGATTTTTCCCACCAGGATATCATCAGGGCCAACCTCAGCACCGATACGGATAATACCGGTTTCATCCAGTTCGCTGAGGCTTTCTTCACCAACATTGGGAATATCCCTGGTGATTTCCTCCGGGCCCAGCTTGGTATCTCTGGCTTCGATTTCGTGTTTTGTTATATGAATGGAACAGAATTTATCCTGCTCCACCATTCTGTCTGAAAGAATAATGGCATCTTCATAGTTGTACCCGCGCCAGCTCATGAAGGCGCAGATGACATTCTGTCCCAGCGCCAGTTCGCCTTCTTCAGTGGCGGAACTATCCGCCAGCACATCGCCTTTCTCCACCCTCTGTCCGCGGTTGACAATCGGCTGTTGATTGATACATGTACCCTGATTGGTACGGATGAATTTCTGCAGTTGATAGAAATCTTCCTGCCCGCCGTCAGTACGCACAACGATTTGTGTGCTGGTAACTGAAATAACCGTACCTGCATTTTTAGCAAAAAGAACCTGTCCGCTGTATCTGGCTACCTCTCTTTCCATACCGGTAGCAACAATCGGCGCTTCAGCACAGAGCAGGGGCACCGCCTGACGCTGCATGTTCGCCCCCATCAGGGCACGGTTGGCATCGTTATGCTCCAGGAAAGGAATTAAAGACGCAGCCACACTAAAAATTTGCTTGGTAGATACATCCATATAATCTATCTTCTCGGGCGGCAGCATTAAATATCTATCCTCATAGCGCACTTCGATTCTCTTATTGACGAAATAACCGTTTTCATCAATATCGGTATTTGCCTGCGCAATGTTATATTTATCTTCCCTGTCGGCCTGCAAGTATTCTATTTCCCCGGAGACATACGGCTTAACAGGAATATTTCTGGCTGACAACTTAGCCAATTCGGCTGCAACCTGCCTGGTTATTTCATCGCCAGCTTTAACAACAACCTGTTTTTTATCGTTTAAAATATCCTCTCCGGCTATCTTTCCGCCCAGTTTCTTGTCGGTGTTTGCCAGCTCTTTAACAACCTTGCGATATGGCGTTTCAATAAAACCATAGCGATTGATACGCCCATAGGCTGCCAGTGTACCGATAAGACCGATATTCGGCCCTTCAGGAGTCTCAATGGGACAAATCCTGCCGTAATGAGAATAGTGCACATCGCGCACATCAAAGCCGGCGCGATCGCGTGAAAGACCGCCGGGGCCCATAGCGGATAAACGACGCTTGTGAGTAAGCTCAGCCAGCGGATTTGTCTGGTCCATAAACTGAGATAACTGTGAACCGTTGAAAAACTCCCGCATAGCCGACAATACCGGGCGAATATTTACCAGCGCCCCCGGTGTGACGACATCATTGCTGATGATACTCATGCGCTCCTTGGCAACTCTTTCCAGCCTGACCAGCCCCACACGGAACTGGTTCTGCATCAATTCGCCGACCGTACGCACCCTCCTGTTTCCCAGGTGGTCGATATCATCGGGGGTTTCATCACCGTTGCTTACCATTATTATATGACGGATGATTTCTATTAAATCTTCCCTGGTTAAAGCCCTGTCGTTTTCATCGTCTTTTTCAGGGATATTCAATCTCTGGTTCAGCTTATATCTGCCGACGATACCCAAGTCGTAATGCTGCGGATTAAAAAAGAGATTGGTAATCAACTTCCTGGCGTTATCCAAATTAGGCGGGTCGCCGGGGCGCAATTTCCTGTAGATATCGATTAAGGCGTCTTCTTCACTTTTTATCAGTGGGTCTTTATCCAGCGTGGATTGTATAAAATGCCTGGTGGGAGAATTATCTTCCTTTTCAAACATCGCAAGCAATTGCTCTTCGCTGCCGTATCCGATTGCCCTTAAGATGGTTGTAACCGGAATCTTTCTCTTTCCGTCAACCTTGACAGAAATCACATCGCGGCTGCTGGTATCGAATTCCAGCCAGGCTCCGCGGCTGGGCACCAGATTGGCTTTCCCCAGCTTACGCCCGGTCGTTGAGTCTTCATC
>JAAYNN010000165.1 GCA_012520835.1 Dehalococcoidales bacterium | reverse complement strand
TTTTGTGTGTCGGATATGACGACAGCGACCCTGACCCGGCTAACCACTATTGGATTATGCTGAACAGCTGGGGCGTTACCGATGGCAGGCCGAACGGACTATTCCGGGTTTCGATGTATGGTATTTACGACGATGTTTCGGGCCCCTATTATACATCGCACTGGCAGACTGTAGAGCCGGTCTACCTTGGGATGCTGGACAAAGGAGTCGACATATTGCCCGAATTAGCGGACTATAATAACCCGAAGATTGTCATTCCGGCAATCTGGTAATATACTGAAAGTTGCAGAAAGCAAACAAGAGGGGGCTTTTGCCCCCTCTTGTGTAATCAGAATCATGATAAGGGCAGCGGGTGAAGCGGCAGGGCGTCGCTAAAGGAAGGCCCGGCGCTTATTTTATCGGTAGCGGCATTTACCGAGTAGACAGTATCTCCGACAATAGCTACATTCCATGAATAAATATATTTGGAATCCCAGTCGATGCAGGCAGAGAGGATGAATCCGTCTCTTAAAGCCTTTACCTGCAGCACATAGGCTTTAGCCTGAGCCGAGAGGGAAGAATAGGCGGTATTGGTATCATCGTTTTCCAGCCATGTTTCCAGTTCCTGCAGGGAATTGAAGTGCCGTGGGTCTTTTATAGTGTTGAGTTCTTCGGTAAGAGCCGTATTGGCGTCCGTTAATCCGGCTATCTCGGCATAAGCCTGTGCCAGTTTGGCGGTTGCATCATTCAATTCGGATTGCAGGTTGGCAACTCTCAATTCGGATTCCGCCAGGTCCGATTCCAGTTGTTTGATGTTGTCCCGTGCGGCATTCAATTCGCCGACGGTAGCTGTTAATTCGCTGATGGTAGCTGTCAATTCGGTTTGCAGGCTGGCAGCATGCGCCTGTTCGGCTGCTAATTGGGTTTGCAGTGTCGTCACGTTATTTTCGAGGGTGGCGATATTGGCTTTCGCCTTATTTAAATTGCTGTTTTCGATACCGTAAAGCACGCCGACAGTAATTAGAGCTGCCGCCAGTACTCCTATGGCAATCATTTTCCAGATGCCGGTGCCGCCGCTCTTTTGCGGGGAGTGCTGATTAACATAGGTTGGATTCGAGGGGGGTGGTGTGGGAGGGGAGGAAGTAATGGCAGGCTGCCCCTGCCCGGTGCCGCATGTTCCGCAGAACTGCTCTTCTTCTTTTAATTCGTTTCCGCATTGATTGCAATATGGCATGGTATTCTCCTGAAATAATATTCTCTTATTTTATCACAATTGGGAAATTAAAAAGAACAGGTATATAATCTATTCTTTTGTCATTCCGGATGGCGCCGCAGGCAGACGAAGAATCTGAGGCCAATCGATAGGCCTTGAATCCTTCGCTGGCTGGGCTCTCACAGAAAGTTATTATTTAACTTTTCATCTTTCTCCGGAAGAGGAACGTGCCGATGATGAAAATACCCCCCGTCCAGATGATCAGGACAAGGAAATCAGTGCTGATAGCTTCCATGCCGACACCCCTGATAATAACGGCGCGCGCAGCCTCGGTAGCGTGCGAATAGGGAAAGAGGTCGGCGAATGTCCTGACGTACGACGGCATATATTCAATAGGAAACCAGAGACCGGAGATTATTGCCAAAGGCATCGAAAACAACCAGCTTAACGCTTCTCCCTGGTTTTCCGATTTGGCAAGAGAAGCCACTACCATGCCGATACCGATGCTGCATAGACCGGTCAGCACAAAAATGGCGAATGCCAGCCAGACACTGCCGACGATATCCATTCCGAACCACCATCCCAGCAATAAAAAGATAACCACCTGTATAACGGCGATAGTTGCCATGCTTAACGAATAGCTGACGATAAACTCCCAGGGGCGGGTGGGGGTGGTCATCATGCGGTGTAAAAATCTTGTATCCTTATCGTGCATCATGATGCGACCGGCGGTCGGTATCATGATTAAGAGGCCGAAGATGATAATTCCCGGGGCTATAAAATCGATTTGGGTTATTTTAGTTTCAATATTGATCGGGTTGGTATTGATGGTAATCGGTATCTCGATTCCGGCAAAGGAACGTGTTATGGAATTAATAATCGAAATGACATTAGACGATGCCGACAGATTGCTTTCATCGTAAGTAATATTCAGTTCTATGTTCCCGGGCATTTTCTGCCATATCGTTGCGACCTGTTCCCCGAAACCGTCGGGAATGACGATATATGATGAAATGTTTCCCAGTCTTAAGTCTTCCATGGCATTGTCAGTATTGCTGTAAACTTTTACAGAAAGAACGTCCGCAGCACCCAGAGCATCGCTGATATAACTCTGCGATACATCACTCTGGTTATTGTCTACCACTCCTATACTGTAACTAACCTTCCCATCACCACCTAAGGCTACACCGAACAACAGCATGAATACCAGCGGGAAGGCCAGCAGAAAACCGAGCGCCATGGCATCACGGTAGGTTTCCTTGATATTTCTTGAAAAAAGACTCCAGAATCTCATTCCCTCAACTCCTTTCCCGTAATCTTGATAAAGACATCGTCAAGAGTGGGTTCCTTAATGTAGGCCGAACGAATGATGGTTCCGGCATTGTGCAGATGGTCTACAATTTCCTGGAAGTTCACCCGCTTATCGGTGATGGTCATTGTCCCGTCGGTAATCTGTACGTCTTCGTATTTTTCCTTCATTTCCATAATCGTTTTCTGCGTCAGGTTCCAGGCTTTGATGATTATGGTATGGGTATCAATCATGCTGGTTTTCAATTCTACAGGAGTGCCGAAGGCAACGATTTTTCCTTCATCGATAATGCCGATGCGGTCAGCCAGGAAGTCGGCTTCTTCCAGGTAGTGCGTGGTTAACAGAATGGTCTTCTCTTTTTTAAGGCGTGCAATGTATTTCCAGACAGCGCGCCTCGATTGCGGGTCTAACCCCAGCGTCGGTTCGTCCAGTATTACCAGTTGCGGGTCGCTTATCAGCGCCATGGCGATATTTAAACGGCGTTTCATACCGCCTGAAAACTTTTTGACCTGGTCTTTGGCACGGTCGGATAGCCCCATGGTTTCCACCAGTTCCTTAGCCCTTTGCTTGACGATTTTCGGCGGCAGTTGATGCATGCTGCCGAATAATTCGAGGTTTTCTATCGGGTTGAGATGGTCCGAGAGGGTGGTATCCTGGGGAGAAATACCAATGGCAGCCTTGACCTTATAGGGGTCTTTATTGATATCGTTACCCATTACCAGCGCCGTTCCGCTGGAGGGTTTCAGAAGGCAGCATAGCATGCTGATGGTGGTGGTTTTGCCGGCGCCGTTGGGGCCGAGGAAAGCGAACAGTTCGCCTTTTTTTATGTCCAGATTGATGCCGTCTACGGCTACCAGTTTCCCGAAAATGCGTGTCAGGTCGAATGTCTGAATGGCAAAGGAGTCATCCGGTTTCCTGACAGACAAAGGGTTGTTTGTTATCATACTACACCCCCTTCTTTATTAAACTGGCTGCATTATAGCATATTTTTATTAAAATATGATTAAAAAAGGGGTCGATTTTTGTAAAAAGGTAAAAAGATATGATTTGGATATATCTTATGGTTATCGTTCTTCCGCTGAGACGGAGGACATGGCCTCTTTAACAGATTGCCATTTTTCGCGCGCCATTTCCATAACGATAAAGCTGTGGCCGTCCTGTTTTTTTGTTCCGCAGGGAGTGAATCCGCATTTTATAAAGCAGTGCTGCGCCCGGACGTTGTAGTCGAGCGTTTTTAAATAAACGCGCTTGAAATTGTGTTTATTGTAGATATAATCCACCAGCATTAACATCGCCTCCGCTCCGTATCCCTGATTCCAGTACTTACGGTTTCCGAGCATGATGCCGACCTCGGCTTCACCTTTAAAGTAGTTGATATTGTAATAGGCGCAGTTGCCGATATGTTCTCCGTTTAAGGTGGCGATGGAAAACTCGTGCTTTACAATAGGCGACATCTGCAATTCGTTGATGTAGATGTAGAGGTATTCATTGAAGGACATGTCCAGCGGCTGGCAGGCATCCAGCTTGGCCAGTTCGGGGTCGGTTTTCCACATGTAATCGTTTACAGCATCATCCAGTTGTTTTTTACATAATATTATACGCCTGTTTTTAATCATTCTTCCGGACTCCGTAAATCGAACCAGCGAATCGAACCCGGATCTTTTATGACATCGATATCTTCCAGCGCCTGCTCTGCAGCTTCCCGGATAGCTTCACTGTCATCATCAAGGCAGGCCTCCAGGTATTCCTCGGCTTCTTCCCCGCCGATTTTTCCGAGTGCCGCAACGGCAGCGATTCTGACATCCATATCGTCATTATCGGCCACTTCAATCAGGAAAGGCACTGCTTCTTCTTCGCCCAGTTCGCCGCAGGCTCCCGCCGCTTCATAGCGTAATTCAGCCAGCGGGCTGGAGAGTTCGTCGATAGCAAGGTTTATCCATTTCGGGCTGCAATTTTTGCCCATGGCATATATTGAGCTGGCTTTAAGCTTGATATCATCGCTGCCGTAGGCTTCCATTATCGCCTGTTCGACGCGCGGCAGGCTGAGAGGGGAGACGGCTTCCAATGCCCTTCTTTTTAAATCGATATCATCGCTATCGTTATAGGTATCGAGCAGTGTTTTGCATAGCAGCGGCATATAATCAGGATTGATTTTTTTATGTTCCGCCAGCATGGCGAATCTGCCGAGTGACATAGCGGCGCCACAGCGGACTTTTGGCGACGGGTCGCTTTGCATCATTTTTATCAGGGGCTCGATAAGCGAGGAGTCCTCGTTTTCCCAGAGGCCTTCGATGGCTTTGGCGCGGATTTCTTCCCCGGGGTCATGCAGGCGGTGCCTGAAAATAGCATCGAAATTGAGCTCCGCCGAGTCTTCCGCCATTTCTATCAGCCGGCTTATCAGCTGCAATTGCCGTTTCGGGCCGAGTTTAATCCAGGCCTGATCAAAAAAAGCCAGGTCATCTTTTTTAATATCGGTCAGTTCCGCCAGTTGTTTGCTTACAAGCGGCTTTTCTTCATCCGCCGCTTCCGCTAATATCTGCTTGATTATCGAAGGCTGTTCGGCACTCTGGGTCATATTAATCGATGTCCTCGTTGCCTTCTTCGTCTTTTTCCCAGATAGGTTCGGTAAAGTAGTCGATATATTCTTCCATGGCTTCGGCGGCTACCCGTTTCATCTGTTCGCGGGTTTCGCTGGCAAAGCGTGACAGTTCTTCGGTATTGATATTTATTCCCAGGAGTTCCTGCAAGGCGTTAATGATTGCCAGTGCCGCCATTGGATTTTGCAGTTTGGAGGCATAAGACGGGACTTCACCCAGCAGGCAAACACCTTCCATCCCTCTTTCTTTGGCTACACCCAAAAGCAGCCCGTTCAGGCCGGATATCTGCAGGTTGCCGCCTTTCAACAGATTGCGAGAGGCCATTTCCTGGGCGATGTTCTGGGTGGTGCCGACACCCCAAACGCGCGGATGCTCGGTGTGATGGATGCGCGTCAACGCCGCGGCGCAGGTATAGATTCTATTGGCTTTGAACCTGGCTGCGACGTCCACTACGCAGTGCGCCAGTTCGTATCCCTTGGCTGCCGGCTGGGCATCTCCGATAAACAGAATCAGGTCGTGGTCGCCGGAGCGGTTTTTCCAGTAATAGAAGCGGCTGCGCGGAAACTGCGGGTCTTCAATCAGGTTATCTCTTACCAGTACACCGATGGGGTCGAAGAAATTGGCCGGCCTGATTTCTGCCAGGTCTTTCAAATCCAGTTTGTGCGCAAAATAAGTAGCCACAATCATGGCTACATTGCTGATACCCGGCCAGGCTGCCAGCAGGTTAGGCGCATTCAATTTCGGCCGGGCAATTATTTTTACCAGATCAGTTACCATATTATTCTCCCTCCGCATTTAAAAATGCCGGGTCGTATTTTGCGTTATTTTTTGGAGGATATCGATAGAGCAGGTATATAAAGAGAAGGCGTGCTGAACGAGCCCCCAATCCATTTTGAATCGCTTCCGATGGCGGCAATATCCTTTAATACCTGGTAAATATTGCCGGAAACCATGGTGTTCTTAACCCTGCCTGTTATTTTACCATTATCTATCTTATATCCCAAGAGCACGTTGCCGGCGAAGTCTCCTCCCAGCACGTTGCCCTGCTCTGCACCCATGACATATTCTATGACCAGCCCTTCTTTGATATCCGAAAGCATCTCTTTAAAAGAGGTGGTTCCCGGTTCGATAACGAAAACCGAGGCGGATGGAGACGGCAGCCTGGCGCCGCTGCGTGCGCCGTTTCCGGTGCTTTTAGTATTGGCCAGTCCGGCAGTCTGCAAATCATAATAGAAAGCGACCGGAACTCCTTTTTCAATCAGCGCCGTGCAGCGGGTAGCTACGCCTTCGTCATCGAAAGGGCGGCTGCCCGGGCAAAAGGGGATGGTGGCATCGTCCTTGAGACAGAATTTGGGGTCGAAAACAGCTTTCCCCAGTTTATCTCCGATAGGCGAAGACCCCTCATAGACATTCTTGCCGTTAAAGGCCGAAATCAGAGGTGAAACCAGTGCGCTGGCCACACCGCTCGGCGTAAATATCACAGGCAGCGCCTTATCCGGGGCTTCCGCCTGCTCTTTTGCCCAATCCAGTTGCCTGATAATGGAAGATGTTACAGTTCTGGTATCAGTCAGTGGGTGGCATGAACTTTCGTCCTCTCCTACAAATAACATATCGGTATCTTGTATTACCGTTCCCTCGAGCCCCATACTGAAGGTGCTGCTGCGATAACCGGCACTTCCTCCTGCCGAATTGAGTATTTTAATAGAGGTGGTGCTTTTAGTGAGGCCGCCGTCACAGGCTATTTCGGGGGTATGCGCCCTGACGGCATCTATCATTTCTTTCCCCAGTTTTGCCATCTGTTCCATGGAAACTGCTTCGATGCCCGGGTCATATACGGATACCTGTGGGTAATCCCCGAGAGCCGGGAATGCGAATTTTGCCTCGGTGCCGAAGGCGGCGGTTTCTGCGGCAGAGTTGACCAGCATTCTAACATCGTCGATATCAGTGGTAACGCTGTAACCGATTCTGCCGTTTTTAATAATGCGCAAGGCTACCGTCTGGCTTTGTTTGCTCAGGATATGCTTCAAGCGGTTATTCTCGAATTTCAGCGGAGTCTGTTCGGTGGATACCATGAAAACCTCGGCGGCTTCAGCTACTTTTTGGGCCTGCTCAAGTATCCTTTCCATTATGCGCCTCCGACCAGGCAGTGACGGATGCGGATATGCGGGCTGCCGTTGGAAACGGGCAGGGGGAATTGTCCTCCCTTGCCGCAGCCGCCGCCTTCATTCATATCCAGATCATTGCCGATGGCGTCGATATTTTTTAAAGTCTCGAAGACATTGCCAGTAAGCACAACCGGTCGTATCAGTTCAGCAATTTTACCGTTTCTTATCATATAGGCTTCCCCGGCGGAGAAGGTAAACATCTCCATGCTGGTGGTGCCGCCGTACCAGTTTTTGGCATAAATCCCTTCCTTGATACCGGATATCATCTCCTCGAATGTGGCGGTGCCGGGTTCGATATAGGTATTGGTCATGCGGACAATCGGCGGGTAGCGGTAGCTGACAGCGCGGGCATTACCGGTGGCTGCTTCTCCCATCCTGGCGGCGGTTTCTCTGGAATGCAGCCTGCCGGTCAGCTTCCCCTCGCGGATAAGATAGGTTTTAGTGGCCGGGGTGCCTTCGTCATCATATTTAAAACTGCCGCGCAAGCCCGGTACCGCTGCTCCGTCCACTATATTCAGTTCTTTCGTCCCGAATTCTTTACCGAGAGTCATCAACTGGCGCAGGTTCTCGTTTTCATAGACGAAATCGGCTTCCGAAAGGTGCCCGAAGGCTTCGTGTACGAAGACTCCTGCTAGCACCGGGTCGAGCACTACCGTATATTCGCCGCCCTTAGCCTGCGGAGCGGTCAGAAGTTCGATAGCTTTATCGGCCATCTCTTTAACCTGCGGATGCAGCGTCCTGATGCGGCTGAAATCGCCGCGGCTGCCCATGCTGATGCCGGATTGCTGTACTTCTTTGCCGTCAGTCGCGACAGCCATCAGGTAAACGGTTATATCGGCTCTTTCCTGGTTGATAAAACTGCCGATGGAATTAACAAAAATCGACTTCTTGACACTGTCGCCGTAGCTGACGACCGATGTCTGCAAGCCGGGCGTCCGCCAGATGATATCGTTGTATTCGCTGGCCAGTTCCTTCTTTGCGGAAAGGGGAATTTTAAACGGGTTTTTATCGCTGTCCAGCAGTACTGTATCCACAATAGCTTCAGCCGGCGCCAGGGCGATATCGCCCCGCGATACCAGTTTGGCCTGGCTGATGGCCTGTTCGATTCTCCGGTTGAGGTTATCAGGGTTATTGAAACTGGTAAAACCCCACCCCCCTTTGACCTTGGCGCGGATATTGCCGCCGATGCTGCGGCTGGAATCGACGGAGTCCAGTTTTTTGCCGCGATACGAGATATGGCTGGAAGCGGATTCCTCGAAATGCGCCTCGATATAGTCTGCATCGTATTTTTTAATGAGTTCCGAAGCCTCTTTAGCGATGTTTTCGATTTGTGACAAGATTCATCTCCCGGGGGTATTTTAGCCAATTTATATAAAGTATATATCAGTTTAAGGGAAATATATTATACAGTCAATCGAGATGTATAAGATGGGGATTGGCAGTTTAATAATTTGTCATCCTGAAGGCACGGGGGTGATTGGAGGATCCGGGGGGTGGGGAGAAATCCCGATCAGCATCAGGGAGAAGTAAGATTTCCGTTCGCCCTGAACTTGTCGAAGGGTCAAATGAACGGAAATCTAGTTTAATTCGCGCTGTTATGGTTCGATCCCGACCTGTCGGGATTTCGTTCCGAATTTCGGAACTCAACATCCTTCGATAATGTTCTGATAATATCCGCGCATCCTGAGCTTGCCGAAGGACACGAATGGCTTCATTGCCCCACCCCGGATGCTTCATTCGTCCTTTACGAATTCAGCATGACAAAAAACTGGAGACGACCACTGGTCGTCCGCCTGTTAAGGACTACCACTGTATCTCCCTGTATTTGAAAAATATTTTCTAAAAACCGTTATTTATTCAGAAAATATTAAGGTTTATCTGGTAAGATATTTTTTAGTAAGGGTAAATAGGGGGAATTGAATGAAAAAGATATTGGTTATTTTAATATCAGCAGCAATTATATTGAGCATTTTTACTTCTGGTTGTGTGAATCAAATTGCAAAAGCCAGTGAACAAACATCGAAATCCATCCCAATAATAGTCGAAGGTGGCGGGTCTGTCGCCATAATGACTACTACTGTGAATACTTCGACATACACAAAATTTTCGTCATTAACAACATCCATTAAGAACGCAATTGTAACACCGCCGGTATATTCCGTAACGGCAAGAACTGCTGACGGTACCGGAGTTATTACGATGGTGATGCGAACATTCGATAATGCACTTGGTAAGGATGATATCGATTACATTAAGGAATATACCGAAAGTATATTGGGCAGTGTATATGAACCAGAAAACCCTAAAATTGTGGCTACACCAGAAGGTCCGGAAGATGCCGCTATCGTAGCATTCTGTTACGTGGTTTATGCCGATAGAATTCCGAATTCATTCTGGGGAACGGCAGGCAACGAAGATTCATGTGAAAATGTTTATAAAATGGCAATGGAATGGTTCATTAAAGAACTGGCGGAAAGGGATTAGTTTTTTATGTACTCGATATTTTTATTGAATTAAGCATTCATAAATTATTTTACAATTTCTGATGCAGATGGAGTGAATATTAGGCAGTTAATGCTAGGTGATTTTGAAAGTCCTGTTCCGGGTATTTACAGAGTTGGCAAATGTTCATCTTACTAAAGGCAGCCTTATCTTAAAAACCGTTCCTTTTCCCTGTTTGCTCTCTACACTTATTTCCCCGTTATGTGCCTCGACTATGCTCTTGCAAATTGCCATTCCCAGCCCGAACCCGTTATCGTTATTTTCCTCTATCCTGTAGAAACGATCGAAGATATGAGGCAGATGTTCTTCTGGGATGCCATCTCCTGTGTCTTTTATTTCTATTGATACGCTGTCTTTTTCGTTGACAGCTTTAATAAATACAGAACCTGCCGATGGAGTATGTTTTAAAGCATTGTCCAGCAGGTTGGAGAAAAGCTGGAACAGCATCTTGGGATCCGCCATTAACTGGAT
>JAAYNN010000164.1 GCA_012520835.1 Dehalococcoidales bacterium | reverse complement strand
ATATTGGCGATGCTGTCACCGATGGCCGGAGTCGGCGCTAACGAGAGGTCAACAATTCCGAAGGCAACTCCCAGCCGTTTCGATGCCTCTGTGGCAACCAGTTGCCCGACGCGCGTTATTTTAAAAGCGGTTTTCTTGATGGTTTCGGCTACCTCGCTAAAATCGGCCTCGGCTGAAATATTTTTTAAGGCGTTGTGCATGACACCCGGGCCGCTGACACCCACATTGATTACGCATTCCGGCTCTCCGATGCCGTGAAAGGCACCCGCCATGAACGGATTGTCTTCCGGCGCATTGCAGAAAACGACCAGCCTGGCGCAGCCGATACCGCTGTCCTTTGCCGTGAGTTCGGCGGTTTTTTTAATAACGCGCCCCATCTGGGCAACGGCATCCATATTGATGCCGGCTTTGGTAGTGGCAATATTAACCGAGGCGCAGACCCTTTTGGTTTCAGACAGGGCCTGCGGGATGGAATCCACAAATCTTTTATCCCCATCGGTATAGCCTTTATGAATCAGTGCACTGTAGCCGCCGATAAAATCGACGCCGGTGGTTTCGGTAGCTCTGTCCATCGCTTTGGCAATCTTTAGATAATTGCCATCTGCGCCTTCCCCGATAATTGAAATCGGGGTTACCGAAATGCGCTTGTTGGTGATGGGGATGCCGTATTCCTTCTCGATATCCTCGCCGGTTTTTACCAGCTTCTCCGCCTTGCGCGTGATTTTATCGTAAATGCGTTTAGCCAGTTCATCCATATCGCTGTGGGCGCAATCTCTTAAAGATATTCCCATGGTGATAGTCCTGATATCCAGGCTCTCGCTGGAGATCATTTTTATCGTTTCCAGTATTTCGTAGGTGTTTATCATCGCTTCTCTCCGAAGTCTTTTATATCAGTACTATTCGGTAATAATATCCAATCAATTGTTAATTACATTTAAAATACTATTCTTCAGATACTACAATCGAATAACACTTTTATATATAAATAAAGTTTAGATTTTGTGCATGGCGTTGAAGATATCTTCACGCTGGATGCGGATGGAAAGCCCCATTTCCTCTCCCTTGTCATTCAGTTTTTTTGCCAGCTGGTCGAAGGTAATTTTAGGATTGGAAAGGTCTACCAGCATTATCATGGTAAAGATGTCCTGCAGGGTAGTCTGGGTGATGTCCAATATGTTGATATTGGCTTCCATAAGTATATTGCTGACGGTGGCAATGATGCCGACCCGGTCTTTTCCGATTACTGTAATGATACCGCGCATTTTTGTTTCTCCCTGAATAATATATATAGGATTATACACCAAATATGTCATCTTCTGCGACGGCTGCCGGCATTATCTTTGTTCTCATTCCTAATCTGATACACAGTATATTAACGCTTTAATCGATACCGATAATGAATCATTTGAATTGACTGTCACAACACGTCAGATATTAAGAGGCTTTGATAATGGATTAAATCCCGGCTGAAACAACAGTATCCGGCTATGACGAAAACAGGTTATGATTCGGCACCAACTACAATATGAATATTTATAAGGTTTGCAGTCACGGCTGCATCTATCGCGACAGCCGCAGCGAATGCTATCAGCCAGATGATTTCGATAATGTCAGGGCTAAGGAGAATGCTTTAGCCGTTATCGAACGTGATTTGAAATCCAGGCGCAGAAAAGGAATCGTAGGCGTAGACGCTATGAGCGACTCTTATAACCATTTTGAAAAGCAGCTTCAGGTTATACACAGGCCGCTGAATATCATTAATCGTCTCGGATTTGGTGTATGGATTTATTATCAATACCTGTTCTTCGCCTGAACAGGCGTTTCCCGTATTTCTGGAAGAGTACCGCCAGCAAAACGATGCTGATGCCGACAATCCCCAGAATAAGCGGGAAGAGCGCCGAGCCCTCGAAAATATCGAAGACCAGGTTGAAGATATACAGATATATGCCGATAATGGCGAAAACCATAAACATCACTTCGCGCAGGAAGAGGCTGATGGCGCCGATTACGATGTATATCGTAAGATACAGCAATCCGAATAAAATACTTTCGCTTTCGAAAAAGAGAATCGAAAAGGTAAGCAACAGCCAGATAAGACCGTACAGTTT
>JAAYNN010000163.1 GCA_012520835.1 Dehalococcoidales bacterium | reverse complement strand
GAGCACATAGACAGTTCTCATAATGGAACCGTCTTCCTGATATGCCAGCATCATAACACCGGCGATTCTGCCGTCATCGCCCTGTGTTAAATCGGTTTCTATACCTTCATCGAACAGCAAACCGAAGTTGCTGAGATGCATCGTTGAACCATCGGCAAAATTGAACTCGACCCAGTAATTTATCGGGCCGGTAAAGGTTGTCCCGTCGGCGACCTTAAGTACATAGTAGTCGATAAAAGTTACGCCCTGCAAAACCATACCGTCGGTGAACTTTTCATAGTAGAAACGGCCTGTACCATCGATATCGATAACCCCATAGTCTGTACCTTTGACCTTAGCCATCACCGCTTCCTCATCTACAATGAGTGCTTCGGAACCGATAGCCGTCCGGGTTGCCGTTACCACCGCCAGCGTCCTTGTGAAGCCGACATCGGTAACAGTAGCGTAATCCAAATCTTTAGCGGTACAACTGCATAACAGAAATGATGTTATTGAAATAATGCAGGATATTATCAACAAGGATTTTTTCATAGCATGCCCTTATTACATTATAAGATGTTTTATTTATAATATAACTCCAAAACATTAAAAAGAGTAAAAATGGACTGGCACAAAAATATGCCAGTCCATTCGCTAACTTTATGCTTATGCCAGAGTTATTCTACCCAAACGGTAAACACCCAGGGACCCGCTAAACGAACTGTGTCGCTGGGGGCATGAATTTGATAATGTTTGCTTTCGTCTATTGGCGGGGAATATACCAGCTCATCTATCGTAATTATCCATTCGCCCGATTGAGCGGTAAAGTCACCGAATACATAACTGATAGCTGTTTCCTCTATAGAGTTATTGCCGCCGCTTTGACTGCTTTTTACTTCACTATCATCCGTAAGCTTGATAGTCATCATGACCATTGCATAACTGCCCCGTTCATCCGTTTGCGGAGATACATAGAAGATAGCCTGTGTCTCGCTGGGGCTGATAAGCAGGCACTCCAACTCGATAGTTACCCCTGCCGCTTCGACAGTCTGCCCCACATTTACGATTTTTCCACCGTAGTAAGGCGCTTCGAAATCGAAGATAAAAGGCTCCTTATCCTCGGATACCGATATTTCCATGTGCAGGTTTAAAGAGGAGGGATTACCATCTATTGCCGGCATATTGAAAGACCATACCCATTCCCCTCTTTCGCTTCCAATACCAACCGAACCAGCAAGTTTCTGTCCGTCCTGTGTATATAACCTGACGCTATAATGCCTCTCACCTTTCACCGATACGCCTACTACCGCTTTATTCATATCGGCATAGGCATATTCGAGCTTGGCAGTAACGCCATCGATGGTCTGGCTTAAATCGTATTGCTGCGCCAGGCTTATTACTTCTCCCGTCTCTCCATTTTCAACGGACGGCACCATTCTATCGATAATACCTTTCAAAAAAGAGGAATACCCGTATACCGTGCCTCCGGTTACCATAAGAGCCACTATAAGCGCCAGAGGAACCAGGAAAAGTTTCCTCCTGAAAAACCCGGCTTTGGGCGCTGTATATATCGGCTTTTTACATGTAGCCATGGAAACTACATCATCCCACCAACCTTCGGGTTGTTTTACTTTTTCAGCTTCGTTATGAAAAAAGCCCTGCAAATCCTGCTCGAATTCCGTTCTATTCATATTTATTTACCTCCTGTTGGATTCTCTGCACAGGTTACCATCATGTATAATTTATCCAGCGCGCGGCTGAGGAGCGATTTTACGGTTCCCTCCGGAATGGATATTGCTGCAGCGATTTCGGGAACGGTTAAATCGGAAAAATAGCGCAGGACGATAACCTCTCTTTGTTCAGGAGATAACAATGACAGGGCTTCCCTCAGTAGCTGATGGTTTTCTTCTTGAACCAGCAGGTCGTCTATATTATAGTCGTCATCAGCGATTTCGGAGACAGATTCAAGCGGAATTGTCGGAATACTTTGTTTTCTGAACTGCCGGGTTGCTTCGTTTACAAGGATTCGCATCAGCCAGGGCTTCAGGCTACTGCTGTTGCGCAGCGACGGCAGGTTTTCCCACATCTTGATAACCGTTTCCTGCACCACTTCATCGGCAGACTGGCGGTCTTTGAGCATCAGGTAGGCCGTACCGAGCAACAGGTCTTTATACTTCTCTACAAGAATGCGAAAAGCGCCTTCGTCACCCTTTTGGCAGCGTTTTACCAGTTTCTCTTCCGAACATTCCGACTCGCCCATTTATTAATCTCCTGCTGATAATATAGATGCAGAAAATTGCCAAATCGTTCCCGTGTTTCGAGGAATGGAGTTACGATATTCGAAGGGAAATATTTTCGCTATGCAAGATATGCTATTTATTGGTTTTGCGTTTGATAAGAATTGTTCCGAATATAACAAATAGAAGCCCGATAATTATACTTATAATAAAGGGGAAAGGGCAGGGATAGCGAGAAAAAAATACCTGTAGAATGATGGCAAGAAACATCACCAAATATCCGAATGTCCTTAGAATTTT
>JAAYNN010000162.1 GCA_012520835.1 Dehalococcoidales bacterium | reverse complement strand
TTTTTAATCCTGTCAAAGAAACACTATTGGAACAGTATGGCTTCGATGCCGATATCCATCACATGGCAATATTCGGCTACTGTAAAAAGTGCCGTTAAAATTTTTTAACTACCTGATGCAATAAATTGCAAATGCTATGAGCAGCGAGTTCCGATAATGGGGATGCTTGCGGCTTTCATTTTTGCTGCGCAGATGCTGAACTTCCCGGTAGCCGTTATTTCTTTTTGGCTTTTGTCAGCGGTTTATTTTTAACCACAATTGTTTCCCGTCGGTGATGAATTCGATTGTTCCGTTTAAATCGGTGCGGTAAAGATTCTGCTCTCCGACCATCCCGATCAGTCTGGCGAGTACTTCCTCATCAGGATGCCCGTAATTATTATCCGCACCGACCGGTACAACGGCGATTTGCGGCCGGCAAACATTAAGAAATTCCAGCGAGCTCGATGAATTCGAGCCGTGATGCCCGGCTTTAAGTACGGTGGCCTGGGGTATCAGCCTGTCTTGCAGTAATTCCCATTCGGCATACTTTCCGATGTCCCCGGTCAATAAAAAGCTGATTTCTCCGAATGACACATTCAATACAATGCTGTTGTTATCGATATCGGCACCTGTTCCCCCGAAATGATTCACAGGCGGATTGAGCACGTCTATAATAACGCCTGAGATATTCATCTGCTGCCCGGCTTGCGCAGGGGTATAAGGAATGTTTTTCTCGCCGATTAAAGCCAGCCATTCATCGTACAATGGCAGGCAGCTTCCCGGATCCGTAGCCAGCACCTGACCGACCTGATATCTTTTCAATACCTCTACCAGTCCGGCCAGGTGGTCGTCGTGGGGATGAGTTAAAATCACCATTTCGATAGTCCGGTCCCAGAAAGGCATTTTTTCACTTAAAGCCAGGCTTACAGCCTGACCGCCGGGGCCGCCGTCGATAAGCACCTGGTTATTCTCTTTCTGAATTAAGATAGCATCACCCTGTCCGACATCGAGGAAGGAAATATGCAGATTATCGTCCGGCGCTGAGTTGATGGCGCTGAAAACGAGAATAGCGGTTGCTGCTGCCAGAAAAATAATGATTTTAAACATCGGTCGCAGGGAAAAACGATCTTTTTCGGTCTTTGCGGTTCTGGCTGCAGCTGTCTCCTTCTCTTCAAAGTCAAGATTTTGCTCTCTTTTGCGCTTTTTGTATCTGCTGCCTGCCCAGAGTATTACTGCCAGCCCTGCGTAATAGAGCCAGACAAAAAATGCACTGAAGCTGTCCGTTTCGATATATGCTGCCGGAAATCCGGCAAATTTCTCTACTATGAAGAGCATGTAAGAGAGTATCAGCCATAACAGCCAGCCGAAGACCTGTGATAGCGGCACTGAAAACAGGCCGCTTACGGCGGTCAGGGTTCCCAGCAGGATGATGCCGACCAGTACCGGCAAGACTAAAAGCGTTGCCAGCGGGCCGACGATAGAAATAATGCCGAAGTAATAGGCTATCAGCGGCAGTACGCCGGCTAAAGCGGCTATGGTTACGGCGAAACTGTCATAAATTAATGTTGTTGCAGTCGATAGCAAGCTGAATCTGCCGGGAATCCTGTTTATAAACCTCTTGCCGAAAGTTTGCAGGGGAGGGAGGATAAAAACCAGTCCGCACATGGCCGTGAAGCTCATCTGAAAGGAGGCGGTAAGAATAACCTGCGGGTCGCAGGCTGTCATGACGGCAGCGGCAAAGGTCAGGGCGGTTATGGCGTTGCGCTGCCTTCCCAGAAGCTCGGCGGATAAAAAGATGCTGGCCATGATGACACTCCTGACTACGGGGGCTTCCAGCCCCGTCAATACGGCATAAACCCAGATGACCCCGAGCGCCAGCCAGATATAAATGTAGTGACGGCGTCCGAAAAGCAGCAGCCCGAAACTTAACATAATACCGGCTACAATCCCGATGTTCAGTCCTGAAATAGCGAGGATGTGTGTAGTTCCGGTAACTGAAAATGCCGTTTTCAGGTCATCCGGTATATTGCTGCGGATACCCAGGAGCATACCCTGTGCAAGTGCCGCCTGCGGTTCCGGCAGCACCCTTGCCAGTGCCTGCGACATAGCGGCACGCAGCGAATATATCCATTTCAACGGGGTAAAGCCCTGTGCGCTGTCAATTAGTTCTATCTGCGGATAGAGCATGGTGGAGTAGATGCTTTCGTGCGAGAGGTAGGCGGCATAGTCGAAATCCTCGAATACCGGGGGTGTTTTCAATTCGCCGGTTATGCGAATAACATCTCCGTAACCGTAGGCGGGATATCTGGAAGCGAAAACCAGCACGTCCCCGCTAACTTCTACCACCTCTCCATCGATTTCGGCAACAGATGCGCTTACAATCAGCCTGATGTTGCTGTCCCTGATATCCGGGTCAGCGCTGACGGTTCCGATTATGGTCACCCGGTCGTTGTCGTTGTAGTATTTGATTGAAGAGGCGTCATTCTGCGGCAGGGAGGCCTGAGCACAGACGGAAGCGCTGAAAAACGATGCGATGCACAGAGCAAGCAGTATCACATGTTTTCGATATTTGTTTAACAGCAGCAGGGGGAGGGGAGACAGTCCTGTCAGAATAAGCGCCGCCGGCAGGTTGAAATTCAATCCGGCAACTATACCGGCTATCCAGCTGATACTGAGGCAGATGAGAAACATCTAAATTACCGGCTCCATGTCATTTCATCCCTTTGTTGACAATCATTCAAATGCTTTCAGTCATCCACCGTAATCAGGCTCCTGATATTTTCGAATGTATTCTGCCCGATGCCTTCCACCTTTAAAAGTTCGTTGATGTTTTTAAAGCCGCCGTTCTCGGTGCGGTATTTTATGATGGCATTCGCCCTGGTATTGCCGATGCCCGGCAGGGCTTCCAGCAGCCAGGCTGCAGCGCGGTTGATGTTGATTTTTTGAGCGCTATCCTCCTCATCGTTGATTATCAACTGCACATGGCGGCACTCTTTGCCGTTTTCGATGCCTCCGGCAGCTTTGACAAGAGTTTCTACATCATCATTGTTTTTCAGGGGATAAAATCCGGGATTATTGACGCTGCCGCCGATATAGACATATTCGGCAATGCCTTTGGGGGCAGTGTCTATCAGGGTAACCGCTATTGCTTGCCTGCTGCTGCATCCTGTAAGACCCCAAAGATTAAAAATAATCATAATTATCGCTGCTATGGAGATAAGGTGAGTTCTTTTTAACATTTTCATGCCCTCCTTGGAGATGCTGAGGCTACATTATAAATATTGTAAGTGAAAAAATGCCAGCAGGCAATAATGATAACATAATATAGTTATAATGAGCACATTAGTCAAACCAGTGGGGGTGATGCATGTGGAATTCGACGATGAATGCTTCGTTTTCAACATTCGGCTCGATGTTCAAATGGAGACGGCACAATTGCCAGTGTGGTGGAATTAAAGCGCAATGCCCGGAAGAAATAACCGC
>JAAYNN010000161.1 GCA_012520835.1 Dehalococcoidales bacterium | reverse complement strand
CTTGCACAGTGGCAGCAGCACTTTTATCATATTTGATGTAAAGCTCTACTGCTTTTATTCGATCTTCATACGAGTACATGAACTACCTCCTGACTTATTAAAAGTCCAGGTTTTCGTCCGCACCCCCTTTCTGTCCATTTTAGTTTATCAGTTACATCAATCTTTCAACGATTACTGAGAGGGGGTGTGCATTGAATTAATCAGTATTTCTTTCTACAAAGTCAGTGTAATAGCGTTGCATGATGACTGCAAATTGTGCCCGGTTGGCACCGGTTTGCGGGGAGACTAGATTGTTCCCAACACCTGTTATGAGACCGTTAGCCACGGCCCATTGCATTTGTGCTATAGCCCAGTCGGAAATGTAATCCGCATCATGATATGCACCCAAATCGTCTTTTTTGCTTACATCGTATCCCATGAACTTGGAGTATTGGTGTAAAATGGCGATCATTTGCTCCCGGGTCAATATATCTTCGGGACCGAAATTCCCGTTTCCATAACCGGATACAATGTTATTTTTCGCGGCCCAGGTTATGGCTTCTGTATACCATTTATCCTCCTCCACATCGGGAAAAATATTCTCCGCCGTTTCCTCACTTTGAGAAAGCCGATAGAGCACAGCCACCAGCATGGCCCGAGTGGTATCTAAATTCCCGTCAAATCGTCTCTCGCCTGTGCCTGCCATTAAACCATGCGCCGCACAAAACCATGCGGCTTCATCATACCAAGCATTTTCATCCACATCATCAAAATAATCTATTTTGGTGTACTCGGTGTCTATGTTGACTCCCCCTGCGGGCATCTGGAAACTGTAAGTGCCGTCACTGTTTTGGGTAACTGTAAGGGGATTTCCGTTTTGATCGAGGACAGTGGGTACATGGTTTTCATAACCCGGGTCCGGCTCAATGGTAATATAGACAGTTTCACCGGCCTTAGCCTGCTGACTGCTGAGTGTTATTTGTCCATTGCCTTGGTGAGCGGCTTCGCTATTGGTTATTACCGAGTATTGGGTGGTAGCGTTTACTGCACTGCCGCTACTACTCCCACCACTGCTTCCGCCGCCACTAAAAGTCTCCCAGGTTGCTGTTACGGTTACATTCTTGGCGGGCATAATAAAGGTTGTGATTTGGGCATTGGCATTAGCAAAATCCACATCTGTTGAAGTCCAGCCTTTAAAGGTATAACCCGAACGATTACCGGCATTTATAGTGACAGTGTCATTTTCAGCGTATTCGCCTGCGCCGGCAGCATCGGTACCCACGCCGTTCAGGGTAAGCGTGTATTTTTCGGGTACTACAATAGACGCATCCTGTAATTCAACACTTACCGTTACAGGCTTGGCCGACATGGTGAAGGTGTATTTCTTACCTGCTGTTACCTGGGTTATTACTACATTATTGCTGTCAGCATCAGTGACGGTAATTGCCTTAAATTGCTTTCCGCTTTGAATGCCGTCTATATTTATGGTTACAGTGGCCCCTTCTTCTGCTAAAGCAGCCGGGTTGGTTGTCACCGTGGCTGTACCGCCAATTACCTCTGCTACAGTTATTGAGTATTTAGCCGGTATATCCCCGCCATATTCATTTATATCCCGGAAAGTAATACTATTCTCGGTAGCATAGTCATTTGTACTTGAGCCGGGAACACCATAAATAATTAAATCCTGTGAATATCCGGAAAATACTCCTTCTCCAAGAGCGGTGTCCCCATTGGGGATTACAACTTCGGCTAAATCTTGGTTATTGGCAAAAGCATATTCAGCAATGGTAGTAACGCTATTTGGAAAAACCACCTTGCTTAATTGATTATTGGAAAACCCATGCACTCCAATAGTAGTAACACCATTCGGAATAGTTACCTCTGTCAAAGCATTTGAACCAAATGCAAATTGGCCTATATTAATTAGCGTATTAGGGAAATTTACGCTTTTGATTCCCCTGGAATAAAAGGCCATATTATTTATACCTGTGACCGGATAGCCTGCTATCTCATTTGGTACTATAATATCCTGTAAATCCTCATCGGCAAAACCGGTAATAATAACCTCGTTGTTGTCAAGGTAATAGTTGAAAACCGCCTTTTCCTCAAAGTTAGCCACCAGTTGCCGGTCTTCGGCTGCCTTAAATGTATAAACCGGATCAGTGCTGACCACTTCACCATTTTCTGTCCAGCTAATGAATTTGTACGATGCTCCAGGTACAGCTTCCGCTATTACATATTCTCCGGGATTATAAATCCCGCTGCCATAAGCCTGCCCTGCTTCAGTTGAATTTGCCTCCAGGGAAATAGTAAATAAATTCAGGTCTTCAATCTCGGTAATGTTAAACATTACTGTAGCGCTATTTTTTGAGGGGTCTGTGGCGGTTAAATAGATGGAATGGGCACCGCTGACATTGGCAGTCCATTCAATCCTGCCGGAATTCCCAGCATCCTTGATTAAATTTAATCCGTGCTCTAATAAATTACTATATAGATTTATATCTAATGAATCACCATCGGGGTCGCTCACTTGATATGGTATGGTGATGTTTTCCCCTCTATTAACAACTCCCAGATCGTTTTCATAAGTCTTAGGTTCTGCAAAAACAGGTGGGGCATTGGGTGCTTTTATACTAAACGCCAAATCATATCCGTTTTTTTCCCTTTCATAAACTGTTTCCGTGTCCGTACCTGTTTCCGTATCCGTATCTATTACCGTGTACTTTAATCCGATATACACATTGTAATTACCTGCGGCAAGATCCTCGGGTTCCCAATAGTAGGTGTAGGCGCCGGGCTTATGGTAATTTACATCCATCGGTTCGTTCAGAATTGCATTACCATTTTCGTCTTCTATGTTTATTATCGCCTCTAACCCACTTTGCCAGACTGTCGGATAGGCATCAAAGGTGACTTGTATAGCTGATCCACTCACTCCTTCTTTAAAGTCGGACGGAGTTGTTGCAAGAGTAGCTAAGTCAGGTTTTAAATCTTCATCCGAATATTCAACATTAATGATAAGATTAGTTGT